>NZ_JACJNU010000007.1:0-242466 GCF_014849525.1 Microcoleus sp. FACHB-SPT15
GGTAATGAGGTATGCATGACAAGCACCACATCATTGAGGAGCCGTGTGAGGTGAAAGTCTCATGCACGGTTTTGAAGACCAGCGGGGCTGGCGACAGTCTCGCTGAGTTTAATGACATTGCAGTAACAAGTGAGGGAGAAAGCTTTTCAGGGAAGCAAATAACGCAAGTCAGGGACAAACATTCAAGAGTAAGAGCATCCATCCAGAAGAAAGCTTCAGAAGGCACAAGATCTACTCGCCGTAGAGCAAGGCAGATTTTGCAACGGTTATCTGGCAGGGAGAGGCGCTTTCAGTCGTGGGTAAACCATAACGTCAGTAAGCACATTGTCGGCAAGGCGTGTCTGTCTGGATGCTCGATTGCCATTGAAGACTTGACAGGCATTCGAGAACGCACCAATCGTGCCCCTAGAAGTAAGACAGAACGACGCAGATCTAACTCATGGGCGTTCTATCAATTGCGTCAGTTTATCGACTACAAAGCGCTAGGGGTTGGTGTGGAAGTCTTTAAAGTTAATCCAGCTTATACCAGCCAGACTTGCCACAAATGTTTGCACATTCATCCAATAAAGGGAAACTCCTACCGAAGTGGCAAGACTTTAAAATGTGGACATTGTGGATGGAAAGGTGATGCTGACTTTAATGGGGCAAGCATGATTAAAGTTTTGGGGCTGACTGTAAACCAGCCCGGAGGCTCGTACTTATTTTGTAAGTTAAGCCAGAAAGTTGAGTACTTCCAGCTTAGTTTATTTGATGTAGTGCAGGGCTACTGAAAGCCTACTCTATACCTGTACTCAGGTTGGTGTAGGTAGTTTACTCAATTGCCTTAAAACACTCACGCTTGAAAAATAACGGAAAGATTATTCGCTGGCATAGCATAGGTTTCGACTAGCGAAAGATTTTGGGCTTGAGCAACTGCCACCACCTCATCTAGATCCCGCACACCCCACTCCGGGTTTTGCGCCCGAAGACTCTCATCAAAATTAGCATTGCTGCGTGCTGTATGCTTGCCCCCTTGTTTGAAGGGCCCGTAGAGATACAGAATGCCATTCGGTGAAAGAATCCGCCTTGCCCCCGCCAACAATCCGAGACAGGCTGACCAGGGGGAAATGTGAATCATGTTAATATTGACGATCGCCACAATCGGGTTACATTTGAAGTCTATATCCTGCAACGGTTCCGGTAGTTCGTCCTGCTCCACTTCCCAGATTGGGTCGCGGACATCCAGCGCGATTGGGGGATACAAGTTATCCGCAGGACAGTGTTCTCGCCATGTTGCAATACTGGCTCGTGCCACCGGGTTTGGGTCAGACGGAATCCACTTACGAGGTTGGAGTCGGGGCGCAAAAAAGACTGCATGTTCTCCTGTCCCACTAGAGATTTCTAGCACTGTACCTGTGGGTGGCAGTACTTGTAAAAGTACATTTAGGATGGGTTCTCGATTTCGTTGTGTGGCAAGGGCATACTGTCGAGCATCTAGGGACTCATTCATCTGGGCTGTGTGGCTTGGTCGGAACTTAACTATTTTCACTTAGGGTAAGTCCTCTCCAGCTTATTTGCTATTGCGATCGCCTTTTACTAATTAAATCTTCCTTCTGATAGGCTTGAGCCGAAGCAGAAGCAATAATTAGAATTGAATTCAGAAGAATCGCTAAATTTTGAGTAATTTTAGCTCATGGCAGTTTCCGAAAATCGAGAAGCATATATACCCTACCGTCGTACCGATATCATCGATCTTTGCCTGAAAGATGGTCAGTTAGATACCGCTGATACTGAAACATTTAAAGATTTTTGTCAAATTCTATCTGCTTTCTACCACTTTCGCTTCCATAAAACATTAGAAATTATCAAAGATAACTATGTGGTATTCAACCCTAATGCGGACGTTCACCCCCTGAACGAACCGAGTCTCGATCAGTACGACGAGATGGAAGCGAAAGTAGTTGATGCGTTCAAGCATATTTTAGAAAGAGCCAACTATATTCCCTTGCCAGAATCGATCATACAACACGCCTTAGGTAAAAAGTCTCTAATTAACCTCAGAACCCAGGTTGATTTTAATGACTTTGACGATGTTCTCTACTATTACCGGGGTGATACTGAGAAGACAATTAAAGTTAAAAAACTCTTCTTCTGGAAGGAAGAAAAGACAATTGATATTTTTGAACGAATTGTTTTATTGATTAAGTTCAAAGGAGCAGGATACTTTCGTGCTAAAAAGCCAAATAAAAATAATTCAGAAGAACTGAAGTTTACTCCGGGTAAGATGTATGTCTACTTTTACAAGAATATCCCGAAGCACGATGTTGACCTACTCTTCCCCAATATTGAAACCAGTATGACTTGGAAGGATCGGCTGCTATTTGGTATTCCTGCTATTGGGGCTGCAATTCCATTAATTCTCAAAGCATTGCCGAATATTTTATTGCTCATTGCTGCCATTTTGCTGGTGTTCAATGCACCATCCCTGGTGAACTTATTGAATGTTGAACAGGATAAGCTGCGGAATGTAATGCCTATTTTAGTAGCAACCCTATCATTGGCAATGGCATTGGGTGGATTTGCCTTCAAGCAATACAGCAATTACAAAAGCAAGAGAATCAAATTTCAGAAAGACATAACTGATACGCTGTTCTTCAAGAACTTAGCCAACAATGCTAGCGTCTTTCAGATGCTTATTGATATTGCTGAGGAAGAAGAATGCAAGGAAATTATTCTGGTGTATTACCATCTCCTGACTAGCCCAAAGCCACTCAATCCTGAACAGCTAGACTCTCGAATTGAGACTTGGATGGAGGAGAAATTAGGCACCAAAATTAACTTTGATATTCATGGCCCCTTGGACAATTTGCAAGATATGCGGGGAAAGGTGTTCGCGGATGTTAAAGATGCCGATGCGCCTGAAGTGCCATTGCTTTCCTATGATAACCAGGGATATTGCCACGTTCTTCCACTGAAGGATGCTAGGGTTGTGATCGATTGGGTTTGGGATAATGCCTTTCGATATAACGGAACACCTTTGTAGAAAAGCTGTTGATGAATGCGATCGCAAGTAGTTTTCTGGCAAAGGCGATCGCACTACGATATTGTTAGGTCAAGCAAGTAGGAGTCCTCACTCGATGACCACATTAGCTAAATGGTCAGTCGAAGATTATCATCGCATGATTGCAGCAGGCATTTTGTGCGCTCGGCGTGTGGAACTGCTAGTTGGAGATATTGTCCAGATAAGTCCAGAAGGGTCATTACACGCCTCGCGCATTAGAAAAGTTGCTAACTACCTCCGCAGTCTTCTCAATGACTTAGCACTGGTGTCTGAAGCGCATCCGATTACACTCGAACAATCTGAACCAGAACCGGACATTGCAATTGTGAGGTTACCAGAATCTAGATATGATGAGCGCCATCCAGGTTCTGAAGATATTTTTTGGCTGAGCGAAATTTCTGATACAACGTTGACTGTTGACTTAAATAAGAAAAAACAAATTTATGCAGCCGCTGGAATTAGCGAATATTGGGTAATGAATGTGAAAGCTAATAGCTTGACCGTCTTTCGTCAGCCTATTGAAAACGATTACTCCCTTAAATATGAGATAAGTCAGGGAGAGTTAGTTCCACTGGCATTTCCTGAAATTGCCGTGTCGGTAGACAGGCTTTTTAGTTAAAAGGACTTGTCATTACTAGATGCACAGAATTCTTAATTATTCTTTCATCTATCAGAAGTGAAAGTTCCTCTATGGTAAATCAGCTCGGTCTATCCCCGCTTGATATGCGATCGCTCTTTACCATAGCTTGAATTGATGCCAGGACATCCAACAGTTCTATCCAGAAATCTTTGCTCTCTCCTTTCAGAGTGCTGCTGATAACCTGGGCAATTATCCGATTACGCCATTGAGATGCGTTATAAAAAAAGCCTCTCAACATGAGAGGCTTTCTAGATTGAGATTGAGTGGGGAGGTTAATATCAATTTCCTAAAAGCTTGCTACAAAGACTTTTCTTGTTCCCCCTTTATAAGGAGTGGTCAGGGGGTCAACTGTAGCAGTATTTCATCAAATTGATATAAGTATTAACCCGCAACAGCTACCGCACCTGCAATTGCTGAAGCCGCTCCAGAAACAAGTGCTGTCCAGAACAGCCACCAAGCCGCTGACGCTGCCGCTTTGCGAGTTTCTTCTGCTTGTTTTTGCGCTTGATACTTGACTTCATCAAGACGTCGTTGTGCTTCCGTTTGGATGCGTTCTGCCCGATGCAGCACACTATTGCGAGTACGCTCAATTTGGTCAATAACTCGGTTCGCGTCTGCCTCTGAGATATCTTCACGAGAACTCACAATTGCAACCAAGGTGTTGCGGTCAAACTGACTCAAGCGATCGCGCATCGCGTCAAAACCCGCTTGTGGGTCATCAAACAACTTACGCAAGTCAGTCTTGATGCCATCGTAGTTGAGTTCGGGTCGCTCAAGGCTGTTGAGGTAGTTGCGGATTTTCGCAAAGATGCGGTCAACTACAGACTGGATGCTGAGTTGCAAATCTCGCAGTTGTGACATCACTTGGTCACGAACACCGAGGATATTATCAACGATGCGATTCACATCCTGCTCAGAGATATCCTCCCGTTGGGACAGAAGGGAAACCAGGGTAGAACGGTCAAAGTGAGCAAGGCGATCGCTCAGGCTCGACACGCCAGCACGAGGGTCATTGAGCAAGAGTTGGACATCACGCTTGATCCCTTCGGGATTCAGTTCATCCTTACCCGTGGAACGCAGGTAATCTGCGATCGCACCTTGGAAATCCTGCACCTGCTGCTGAGTCCGACGAGCAAGACGACGGGGAGCCTTAACAATGTCGCGAATGGTGGATTGTACCTGGTCAATGATCTGATTGACTTGCTCCTCACTCAAGTCCTGCCGTTGAGAGAGCAACTTCACTAAGGTATCTCGATCCATCGAGGCTAAACGTCCTCTGATCGCCAAGGCTCCACCTTTCGGGTCATTGAGCAGTCTGCTTAAGTCACGCTGAATCCCTTCAGGATTTAGTTCCGACTTACCCGTGGAGCGTAGGTAATTGGCAATTGTCGATGTTGCCTGATCGTATTGCTCTTTCGCTTTTCCGGCTAGTTTTTGAGGCGTGTAACTGATGCGAGTCCACGCTCCTTCGATCTGATCGAGCGTTCGATTAATTTGATCCTCGCTCAGGTCTTGACGCTGATTCAAAAGCTGTACCAAGGTATCGCGGTCAAAGCGAGATGCACGGGAGCGGAGAGCGGCAAGTCCAGCTTGTGGGTTATCCAATAGCATTTGCAGTTCCCGATTAATGTGATCGGGATTCAGTTCAGCTTTACCCGTATCGCGTAGCAAGGATTGAACCTTGAGCCACTGCGCTTCGGCTTGTGCCTTAGCCGCTTCTTGCAGTTCTTGTGATTCTCTCAAAGCGCGATCGCGTGCTGTTTCAAGCTGAGGAAGAATTACGTCAGCATCTTCTTGTGTAATGTCCCCACGCTGGCTCAGAGTCTGGGCGAAGGTAGAACGGTCAAACTGGGCAAGACGGTTGCTCAGTTGTCCAAAATCTGCATCCGAGTCTTCCAGAATTGGCGTGAGGTTGAGCTGAATTTTTTCTGGAGTCAGGTCTTGTTTCGGAGTGGTGAGCAGATATTGTTCTACCTGGCGCAATATAGCAAGCGATCGCCCACGCTCTTGGGCTGCCCTTGCTGTATTCAAAACTTCTAAGCGAATCAATTCTAACTGGGTAGACAGCGATCGGATTTCGTCCTGAGTCAAGAGACCCCGTTGTTGCAGCACATCAGCAAAATCTGAACGATTTAGCTGTTCCAATTCCTGAGCCACAACTTCTGGATCTGCTTCTGGGTCATAAAGAACATCTCGGAAGTCTCGCTCAACTCTTTCCCCTTTCAACTGCCAGATAGGAGTATTGAGCAAGTAGTTTTCCACATCTGTCCGAACCGTGCTGGGAGGGAGTGCTGGTGTATTTGGATTCACCTGAGATGCAATTTTACCCGCCTGATCACCCGCTTGGTCTCTAACTGTTTTTAGCTGACCGACAATTTTTTCGACATCAAAGTCGGAGAGGTCGGTGCGTCCCATCACCATCCCAATCAAGCTGTTAACACCCATTGTCATCGCCTGAGCGACAGGACCCGTGGATTTTTGAGCCTGATCACCACTACTGCTTTGACCAGGGAGTCCGGATTGGCGAAGTTGGCGCACTTCTGAAATCAGTTCCTCCAGCTTCTGAGTAAATTGATTGCCAACTAACTGATCAGGGGTAGCTGACCTAATAAAGTCGGAGAAGCCTGCCATGGGATCGCCTTGTGGTGTCGGCAGTTGGTTCACTGTTTTCTTCCACGCGCCTTCGAGTTGGTCTGCAAGCCGATTTATATCCCGCTTGGATAAATCGCTCCGGCTGCTAATCAAATCCACAAAGGTTTGTCGGTCAATATTGCGAAGGTGATCGCTGCCAGCAATTTGCTTTAAATTCGGGTCATTCAGTAAGTTTTCAAACTCTTGCCGAATTGATTGGATATTTAATTCTGGAGGTCGTAGTGCTTGGATGTAGTCCTCTACGTTCTCCCGAAGACTAACTGGGTCAATCGCTGAGCTGAATTCACGACGCACTGCCGACGCGGCGGCTTCTGCTGTGGCAACGACTTGGCGACTTGCAGCCCCGCCCCCAATTGCGGCGGCGGCGGTTCCCACAATCGCCTGAAAACCGGAAGTCGCGGCATTCACCACTGAGCCGATTAGAGAACCCACAGTTGTTGAACTGACCCAAAATAGCAGCGAGAAGTACGTTGCCCAGATGACTAAGCCAACAATTGCCCCTAGTCCTGCACTCTCAAGCAAGCTCAGCTTCACCGCCAATAAACAACCGAGGAATAAAGCGATCGTGACCGTTATCAGAGTCCAAATCCCTACACCTGTACTGATTTTGCGGATCGTACCGCCTACACTACCGCCTTTATCATCGTGAGTATTATCCGAGTCTGATTGATGCCCTAAGTAAGAAATACCAGCGGCAACAGATAAATTTGTTAATAATAGCTGGATGCCAAACGCCAGCAATACTCCAGCAATCAAGGCAGTCAAGAATTGTGGTCCACTAAAGACCAATGCCGCATCCTCTGCCGTATCAATATCTGGATTAACTGGCACTTGTGCTAACCACAATGCCCAGCTACTAAGCTTTAGTGCCATTCCCCCACTCTGAAACATGATTTCTTCCTCGTTCAATGTTTATGTGTCGCGTAAGTCTAAAGATTGCTGGAATAGCTCGCCCTACTTCGGCAAAAATCACAGTCTTTAAACGACAGAATCGTTGTTTACGAGGGTTATGATCATCTCCCCAAGGGGAGAAAGTTCTCAAGGTCTTGGAGAATGTCTACCATGAGAGGTAGCTAGATTATTGCAGCGGGTTATTGAAAAAAGATAGTTAAAGAGGGAAACGGAGAAAGGCTGAGTGCAGGATCGTAGAAGTTTTTAAGCAGTTCCTCGCACCAGATGAGGACATAGGGGATTTCAACTGCATAGTTATTTCCGCGAAGCTGCACTGAGTGCCAAATTGTACAAATCAAAAAAGAGACACACCTAGGCATGTCTCTCACTGCTTTTTACTCTAGCGTCGTTTGCGACTACCGAATGAGCTAGGTGCCCTTGAAGGACTCGATCGCCTACTACTACTACCAAAACTGGGTGAGCGCTTAGCTCCTGTTGAAGAAGGTTGGTTAGAGCGGCGCAAAGTACTGGAACCGTAACCTGAACCCGTGGAGCGAGTCCCGGTTTGTGGTACTCGGCGTACCGTTGTCCGTTGACTCGATGAAGGAGTTCTTAAACGGCCTGTTGTCCGAAAACTTTGACTATTTTTGACGGCTGGTGGTGGCGCTTGATAGCGGGTTTGGTATTGCTGAACAGCTTGACCATATGTGTTGCCATAACCACCATATCCAGTCATAATCACACCGGGTTGATAAACTGGCGGCACATAGTAGCGTGGTGAAAACAGCAAGCTACCAACGGCTTGACCTGCTAACGCTCCAGCAAAAGGAGTCCAAAAGCTAGATTGCTGACGCACTACAACCGTTTCTTGTTGACCCGTTTGAGGGTTAACCTGATTTTCTGTAACGTTGTGGACGTATTCAATTTTGAAGTCTTCCGTCAGGTGCAACGCTGGCTGACCATTCTCAACATTCAAATAACTCTTCTGTCCGGCTGCAATTTCTTCGTCAGTCAGACGCGCCATTTGTAAGTCTGTCGTGCGAAATGTCGGAGGAGTCCCAGGCTGGGTATTTAGCAGCATTAGGGTGTACTCGCCATTAACGTCGTCATAGGTTGCCTGTTGCACAGGATAACGACCGTCACTCACCCGTGTTGGTGCAGCTGAGGTAGTCCTATTTGTATTATTCTGGTTTCCGTAAGACTGAGATGAGTTAGGTGTACTACACGCTAATGTAGTCCAACATAAGCTCAGAGATAGTAAGATGATAGTTAACTTGCGAAACATAAATCGTAAAAAACTAACACTATTCAACGGTAACTTGTAACTGTGATTCAAGTGGTTGGTTTCCTCCCCAAAACTAGGGCGGATTTAACCCCTGTATTTCTAACACCAACTCTTTAGTTTGATTGAATTCGTCGCAGGATTTAAGAGTACCCAAGCCAGTAACTAAACCCTACAAACGCTTATAGAGGGATGAGTTCAGGGAAATTGACTAACACTTGATCGTTTGTTAATTCTTCACCAAACTGTGCTGGAGAGAAGTGAACTTGGATTGCACGTAATCGTCCCTGATAGTGCAGATTAATTAAAGCTTTTAAACCCGCCTGTAGCGCACTTACGTTAGATAAATCAGCTTCCAAATCAGGAACTTCACCTTCGTAAGCCACTGTAATCATCACAATCAAGTTCTGAGTCACTGGCAAGGTTAGGGGTTCATCGCGATTAGGTGTCGCTTGGCTGAAGTCAGGTTCACTCAGATAACGTTGAGCAGAGTCGGTAAATAACTCGGTTACATACTCTTCAGCTTCCCCTTCACTCCAGAAAACGTCACCTTCATTGGCAGCAGATTGCCAATAAGTATCTAACTGAAGGAGATTCTGGCAAATATCAACAAGTCCTTCTCCTAAGACTTGCATATCTCCGTCTTCATCAACAGCTTCTCGTGCTGCACGATTGAGAACTCCTAGTAGGGGAGCAACTTCTGCGCCAGACAAATGGATGAAAACACGGCAGATTACAAATCGAGTTCGACCACCTAGCTGATTAATGCGATCGCGCCAAGAATTCATTACTCCCTCTACTACTAAATGCCAATTACTATCCAGTCTTCACTTTAAGAAGGCAAGTGACGTAAGCCATCTATCATCAGATTGACTACGGTATGACTTTCTCTACTACCTAAGTAGTTCAGTAAGCACGATGTGCCTTCATGAGAGTAGGGAAAGCACACTTCGCATCTGTACTACCAATGCTTAACATTTCGTAATTTTTTCTACACTGAGAATTGTAGAGCTATTTGCAGTTCAGAATTATGTTGCTTCGACCCCATCAACGTACAAAGCTAGACGATACCAATGACACAGACTTTTACGCGATGCCACGCTTCGTCACTCATGTGGACGAAGGTTTTATCGATCAGCTGACCCAACTATATCGCGATCGCCTTAAACCAAATACCCGTATCTTTGACATGATGAGCAGTTGGGTTTCCCATCTCCCAGAGGAGATAGAATTTGCTCACGTCGAAGGACACGGGCTGAATGAGGAAGAACTTGCTCGTAATCCTCGACTGAATCATTACTTTGTTCAAAACCTCAACGAAAATCCCAGTCTTCCCCTAGCAGATGAAGACTTTGATGCTGTTCTCAACTGTGTTTCTGTGCAATATCTACAATATCCAGATGCTATATTTTCCGAAATTCACCGCATCCTCAAACCGGGCGGCATTGCAATCATCAGCTTTTCCAACCGGATGTTCTACCAGAAAGCCATTACTGCCTGGCGAGATGGTACAGAAGCTAGCCGAGTTGAGTTAGTCAAAAGCTACTTTCAATCCGTTCCAGGATTTAGTCCTCCAGAAGTCATTACTCGTCAGTCCTCTGTGCCCAACTTCCTCCAGATGCTTGGTGTCGGTGGTGGTGACCCCTTCTATGCTGTAATTGCCCAACGTTTAGGCTGAAGTTGCTAGAGAATCCCAACCACAGGTGAAAAAGTGTAATTACTCTTAGCGATTCATTCCAACATACATAGAAGTCTTTCCTTTACGAAGCCATGGCTTACCACATCTGCACTCGATGTGGTAGGACAGTTAACGCTTATAAATAGGAAGCTCTTCAGTAAACCCTCCCATCTCCGATAAGACATATAGAGGTCTCCCTTTCACTTCCTCATAAATTCGTCCCACATATTCACCCAGAATCCCAATACTGACTAACTGCACAGCACCGAGAAAGAAGATTGCAATCATAATCGTGGCAAAGCCAGTTAAAGGTGAACTTGGAGAGACAATACGCCAGTACAGTACAAGCACAGCCATCAGAATTGCTGCTACAGCCGCTGCTAAGCCAACATAGGTTGAGAGGCGTAACGGCAATCTAGAGAAAGAAACCAACCCATTTGCCGCTAAGGAGAGGGATTTGCGAAAGGTGTATTTTACTTCCCCGGCAAAACGTGGGTCACGCTCAAACCGAATAGAAGTCTGCTGTAAGCCTGCCCAAGAACGCAGCCCTCGGATGTAGCGGTTGCGTTCTGGCATCGCATTGAGGATATCGACTACTCGCCGATCCATCAAGCAAAAGTCGCCCGTATCTGGGGGAATATCAACATCGGCAAGACGCCGCAAGAGGCGATAAAACACATAAGCAGGAAGGCGCTTCAACCAGCTTTCTTTACGCCGTTGGGTACGCTGGGCATAGACAACTTGATAGCCTTGTTGCCACTTTTCGATAAGATGAGGAATTAACTCTGGCGGGTCTTGTAAATCGGCATCGAGAATAATAACGGCTTGACCTCGTACAAAATTAAGACCCGCTGTGACAGCAATTTGATGGCCAAAGTTACGGGCGAGGCTAATGTAGCAAACTCGTGGGTCTTTTTGGTGGAGGTCGCGTAATAACGAAAGAGAGCAATCGCGACTACCATCATTGATTAAGATTAATTCCGCTGCACCATCTAGCTGATCCATCACAGCAGCAACGCGATGGTACATCTCAAGAATCGTTTCCTCTTCGTTATAGATCGGAACGATTAAGGAATACTTTGGGGGCATAGTTCATCCATATTGATTTAAAAGGTTGGAGTATGGTGATGGATTTGAGCATAAGCGCGTACTTAATACCTGACTTTAAATTAAAACTCATCTTAAGGGGCTAATCACTGTTCTCAGCCGTGAAATGGCATTCAGCCTAAAAAAACCAGTCCCACCAGGCAAACCGAATCGCATAGCGTCCGAGGAGAAGTGCAAAAAAGCCGATGATTGCGTATCCCCAACGAGGATGTTTGGCAAGCACTAAACCCAGTGCGAGGGAGAGGGATGCGATCGCATAAACATAGCGACTGACAGATTGGAGGGCACCAGAATAAGCAATGATCGCCAATGAGAAAACAGCGTAGGCGAGTGCGACCAAGGGAAGCTTATTTCGTAAGTGCCACAGTAAGTAACCACCCCCCAGGAACATGATTAATTTAATTAAACTATCTTTGTTCCCTGATAAAGCATGGCTAGCTATATACCCCCAAGTCGGTTGATCGCCCCATGCCTCCTGTACATGAATGAAGGCGATCGGGTCTCCAAAACGAAGTCCACAATAGGCACTAAATAACAGTAACCCTCCGACTGACGCTAAACCTGCTGCATAGGCAATCTTAGGTCGCTTTTCCCTCCAAGCCACAAAAAGAAAGGCGGGTACCAACGCCGCCCCTGTTGCCCGTGTTGCAGTCGCTAATGCTCCCCAAAACGCTGCCCTGCCATGTTGTTGGTTATCAAAGGCTCGTAAAGCGGCTGTAGTCACTAGTAGAAACAAACCTTCGGTATAAGCGACTGTTCCAAATACAGAGAAGGGACACCAAGCCAATACAGCCGTTGACCACCTAGCTTCCTTGACACCAAAGCGTTCTTCAGACCAACGGTACAGAAAAAATAATGCCCCAAGCAAGGCTAGGTTGTTGACTAAGGGACCTGCTACGTCAAACGGTAAGCCGAGACTCATCACCCCACGGGTAATTAAAGGAAACAGAGGAAAGAAGGCGACGGGATATTTCTGTCCATCATTGGCATAGTCGTAGCCAGTCGTTGCAATCTGCCGATACCAAGCCCCATCCCAATGTGTAAAGAGTTCCCAACCTGCTTTGGGCACAAAATTGTGGGTAAAGCCCAGTGGGGTGTAGTCGTAGTCTGTCGGTGGCGATTGAATCAAAGGAGCAATGAGTTGCATCGCTACAATGATGACGAGTCGGCTCAAAAGCCACATAGCTAAGACAAAAATCCAGCCCTCGCTCCATCTTTTTTTCGGGAGCCTGTCTTCTGAATCTACAATTTCCCTCGACCTTATCGGTGTCATAGCCAAAAATCTGGAAGTTTAGAAGGCAAGCTAAGCCAAAAGTCTTAAAACATTTAAGCTGAACTTACACTCTAAAGATAGAATTTTGCTCTTCTTAAAGAGAGATTCTTCGGTTACTGCTGACTACGGCTGCCTTCCCATCGCAGATCGCCAAAACCCAAAGATTTGTACTTGCGTTGAATGCCATCCTACTGAGTGCAGTGTGGTGGAAATAACTATCCAGTTGAAAAAGCTGACTGTACAAGCAATATTCATAAAAGCCTTCTGCATAAAAGCCTCCTGCCTTCTTGCACTGAGTTAGCTATTGTCAACGACCTAGTTTATTAGGAATTCCGTCACAGCCACCGGGAATTGACTTTCGGGAATTTTCCCCGCACCAAGCACAGCAGTAGTAGCGTTGTTCTTCTTCAAGCCGCAGGACACCCGTAAAGTTAGCGTTTTCAACCACAGCACCCGTGTGGGCGCCTGTTTCATAATTAGGGGGTTTGGTACGGCTGCGAGGACTGGCGGTTTCTACTGAACCATAGAAGAGGTGAACTCCAAATAGGTCAGCACCACTAAGATTAGCTTCAAATAAAATTGTTCGAGCTAAGTTGGCTTTTACTAAATCACAGCCGCTAAGATTGGCTCTCACCATGTTGGCATCGCTCAATTCTGTCCAGCGCAAATCTGTACCCGCAAGGTCTGCTCCAGCTAACATCACGTTCAAGTCAATCACACGCACACCATCATCACGGTCTTCTAGGTAACCTCCGTTACCATCCAGCATTGGACGACCTAAGTGGCGATCGCGTTTTAATGGTGTCAGCAACCGAGACTGGGACAAAAACCGTATAACTTTGGCTTTCCCTTGAGCGTCTACACTACTTAAAATAGCGGCTGTGCGTCCTTCTGAAAATGCCCGTTCCTGTGGCCAATCTTCTAGTAATCCTTCGTTATCTAATGCCAAATCAGAAACGCCCTGAAAGTAGGCATCAATGGTTTGCTGTTGGGTAATTGTGTTCTGTTGGATGGTTAGGTCTTTAGAAATTACATATTGTCGCCAAGCAATGTAAACAGCGAGGACGGCGATGAGAATTTGTCCTAACGCTCCAATCCACTCTGCTAGTGAGCCAATGGCTTCGGAGTTTAGCTTTTCCAGTACAGCATCAAACCTTCGATTGACACCTGTTAGGGTTGCCAAACCGAAGATTGCCGCTAGCAATCCAAAAATAGCAACAAACCGTGATTGCTCGACTGGAGAGACTGACTCACTTAACCACTGCTGCAACGGTACCCAAACAACTGGCACTGATATCAGCAAGGTAGCAATTGCTCCCGCCATCCCAATCCAGAAGTTATCAATCGTTAACCCCAAAACCAGAATTGCGATCGCAATCAGGGTCAGTATTGGGACTGAGGGATGATTAGCAAGACTCGGTTGGCTAGTTTGCCTGGATAGCACCCCGGTAGATACAGGTGGCGGCTGTTTAGTTGGTTTGATCGCTAGCGGGGATTTACCATTACCGGAGGTATTGGCAGCAGTACTAATGCCACTCTCACCGTTTGGACTATCTACTGACGGACTGGACTGGGGAGAATCAGGCTGAGTTGTCATCGTCTTCCAAGTAAAGCGGGCATGGCGGGATATATTGCCTATATATACCTAGATGATTTTAACCAAGCAACAATTTGAGCCGTCTGCCTGTTCAAAGGCTTACCGCTGTTTTGAGTAAACTCACGTTTTAAGGCTTTTGTCAAGCTTCTTATTAGCAAGCGCAACCCAAGTAATTTGATTTAAGCGATCGCTGTATTCCCCATGCCTATCTGGTAGCTAGATATGACGTAAAATCTGTATAACTGCCGCAAGAGGGATGTCAAATGGAGTTTGGATATGAATTTAGTAGTTCCCAGAATGAACTGATTAAACAGCTAGCTGACAAAATGCGATTTGTTGGCTACTTCCTAATTGGTGTAGGAGTTCTGACGGCAATCGGTGGATTATTGGCATTGAGAAATGGTGGTGTCGGTAGCATCATTAGCGGAGTTGTTCAAGTCATTATTGGGGTTTGGACTAGCAAAGCCGCATCTGCTTTCAAGCTGATCGTAGAGACTCAGGGGAATGATATTGAAAATCTTATGGGTGCCCTCGGTGAACTGAGGAAACTCTATGCTCTTCAATACTGGGCTTTAATCATCGCTATAGTTTTTGCAGTAATCGGGCTTATATTGGGACTAGTTCTTAGCGCATCTTTGCCTTGAGAAACAGCACTCCAAGCTACGTTCCTGGTGTTAGTATTCAAAAGAGCGATCGCATATCAGAATCATGATTCATCTAGCGCCTGTTGTTTTGCAAACTGCTCCTTCAGTTTTCGCAGAATCGGGATTTTCTGATATTGCTCAGAGCGTATGCTATCCCAGTCCAAACCTAAGGGGCGCCGATAAATCGTCTTTGTCTCTATGATCTCTTCAGAAGTGACAACCCAATTGAGTGCCCAATCATGACTTTGCATCGGCAAACACTTTTGTTCAACAATCTGCAAGGGATGTACCGTCGTCACAATTGGCGTATCGGGTTGCACCAACCCAAACTCATAAAGCATGGCAAGTTCCAAGTCAGCAAACCCAGCGCCTTTCCCAGTCCGACCCCCATTGCGGGTCACCGCCACACAGCCTACCATCACTAAATCAATGGGTTGCATTTCCTCAAACGTCACCAATCGCCCATAAGTCAGTGCCTTGTTTGCGCTCGCAGCGTCTTCAAGTAAGATGTTACGCTGCTGCAAATCCTCAGCCGTCAATTCAACAAAGCAACGGGTACTCGTCAAGCGGGGTACAGCCATGTATAGGCGTTTTCCCTCTTGCAGCGCACGTAGCCGCACTGGAATTTGTGGTGAATCGGGATTGCACTTAATCGCCTTTGCCTGTTGCCAAATCGGTAAAGCTGCGAGTTTTTCAGCCGCTTGTTGGGCACCAACAAAGTTTGGGATGTGACCAAATGGGTCACCAATAGCTGCCCCTTGTTCCTTTAGCAACGACCAAATCTCAGTTCTCAGATTGTCTTTATCGGGATGATAACCACTCCAATTTGTCTTGATAGTGTTAGACATTGAATTTCATTTAACGTGTTGGCGATAGACATTGGGAGTTACTTGCAGAGTCTTGCGAAACACTGTTGTCATGTGGCTTTGATTACCAAAACCTACTTCGTAGGCAATCTCAGCAATGGATAGACTCGATTCACGAAGCAATGCTTTCGCTCGTTCGATACGACATTGCAGGACATATCGGTAAGGAGGGATTCCTGTTGTTGCTTTAAACGAATGGGCGAAGTAAAAGGGACTCAATCCAACAACTCCTGCAATTCCATCAAGACTTAGCTCACGTTGAAGATTGTCTTGAATATACTCAATCGCCGTTTTAAGCATCTTGAGGGCTAAGAAATCAGGGACGCGCTTGAGTTGACGAGATACATTCGACCGATGACGGATAACGTGTTCCATGATCAGTGTCGCTACTGACTCTAGATAGAGCGCTCCACCAACATGTCTATGTACAAAAAAGTCTCGAACTGCTTGAGCTAGACTTAAGCCTTTCGCACTTGCCTGAATCTGTCCTGGTACTAGATCAACATCTTTGTCACTGCTGTATTCAGCAACGATTCGAGAGGCTAGCGGTTGCTTGTAAGCAAGGACGATAAAGAAACCTGTGGTTTCGATAGAGCGATAACTGCTAGATGAGGGCACAACGTCGAAGCCACCTGGTTCGGCACAATAAGTCTCTAGCTTATCGGAGTTAAAGGCGGCAATTCCACGACCGATCTCAAACCGAGTTGAAATCAGCTCAAAGGTAGGGGTGATATTAACCTCTAAATTCCCTGGTGGGACTAGAGCAACAATCAAACTCGGTGTTTCTAGCCAATGTCCCCACTTCGGCAACTCGCATAAGGGGGCATGGTTCAGAGGCATTCTGTACTCTGCTGATATAAATTTCTGTTCTTTTAGAATGTCCACTCTTCACCCGCAAGAACTGAAAAGACAGCTTAAGCCTGTATCTGTATAGTTGGCTCTATTAAGTTTATTAAAGGACATAGAGTAACCCATGCATACAGGTTTGATTCCCATATCGACACTCTTTATTGGGTTGAATGGTATCCTCGCCTTTGCACTTTCCTACATTGCAGCGACGGAACGGACAAGAGCGAGAGTTTGGCATGGTGAGTCAAAAGAGGACGTTACCACACAACCCGATCCGCTTGCTAATCCTAGTGCTTGGGTGGCGACAATTGAGCGTCTGAGTCAAAAGCTGTCGCTAGGAAAGGTTCAAGATGATGGAATACTACAGCGTAAGGTACGCGCTCACGGGAATTTTGCTGAATATGTGCCGCAAGGGTTGCTTTTCCTTGTGGCGCTAGAGTTAATGAACGCTCAAGTCGGGCTGATATGGCTTCTCGGCGGTACACTTACAGTTGCTAGAGTTGCCCATGCTTACGGAGTGATTACGAAATATGGTCCTTCTATTGGGCGGGCAATAGGATTTTTCCTAACTTGGTTTGTTTATATAGTCGGCAGCATCGCCTGTCTTTACTACAGCGCTGGCAGTTTGATTTGACGTGCTTTTGCTGGTTTTAGCCAAGGAGTTAATAACGCGAACGCCTTTGCCAGCAACATTTGTGTGAGTTCCCGAATCTTTTGGGGATTGTGCGATCGCTACACTATCTCTGTATAAATAACCCACCAATCAATACTCTGCCCTGCTTTCAGAACTTGGATGAGTTCGATAATCTACTGCAATTCTCTCCTAGCGCGTACAATTACATAACACATCGACTATCAGGGTTTGCATCGATTGAAGTAGCAGTTTAGGGTGCCCATCTTGTTGCCGAAATTGACGCTCAAACGTGAAGAATAAATTTGTACGGAATTGGGATTTTAATCCAACTGGGTTACGAGTTTTAATAATCGTAGTATTACTATTGGGGATTTTTTTCCGCTTTGGTAATCTCGATAAAAAAGTTTACTGGTTTGATGAGGCGTTTACCTCATTACGCCTTTCTGGCTATACCGAGGCAGAAGTTGTTCAGCAGCTTTCTCAAACTCCTATGGTTGGAGTCGAAGATTTACAAAAATATCAGCGCATTAATCCAGATAAAGGCTTAAAGGATACAATTATTTCCTTAGCTTTAGAAGACATCCAGCATCCACCTCTGTATTATTTGATTGCACGATTCTGGATGCAGTTGTTTGGAAATTCTATCACCGCTTCTAGAAGTTTAACAGCTCTAATTAGTCTTCTGGCACTTCCTTGCCTTTATTGGCTATGCCTGGAATTGTTTAACTCGTCTTCAGTTGGCTGGATAGCGATCGCATTAATGGCTGTTTCACCCTTTCATGTTTTGTATGCTCAAGAAGCACGAGAGTATAGCTTATGGACTGTCACTATTTTACTCTCAAGTGTAGCCTTTTTAAAAGCTCTACAATTCAATAAAAAGAAAAGTATCACCCGTAAAGTTTCTGCTTGGGGAATTTATGCAGCAACTGTGTCCTTAGGACTATACACGTTCCCTTTTTCTGCATTAGTTACCTTTGGGCATGGAGTCTACATCTGGATAGTAGGCAGATTTCGATTTACGCAAGCTTTGAGTGCTTACTCTCTAGCTGTTCTGAGCAGTTTTATAACTTTTATTCCTTGGATTTTAGTCCTAATTAATCGCTCCTCCCAGTTTGATAAAACTTTAGGCTGGACTAATCTTGCAATGTCGCGGTTAGCGTGGATTCGGATATGGTCGCGTAGCATTAGCTGCTCTTTTATTGATTTTAATGTTGACTCTAGAACTCCTTGGGGGATATCGCTAGTTTTCGGAGTGTTATTTTTACTATTATTTACTTTAATTTGCTATGCAATTTATTTCCTTATTCGTACAAGCTCAAAACCTACATGGCTGTTTATCATTACTTTAATTGCTGTGACAGGCTTAGCCGTAGTGTTACCAGATTTAATTATTGGCGGGAGACGCTCAACGACGGCTCGATATTTAATTCCCTGTTTCTTAGGAATTCAGCTAGCTATTGCTTACCTTCTTGCCAAGAAGCTTAGCTTGATTAATTTAAATTTTAGGAAAAAGAAGTTATGGCAATCTGTTGCGATCGCACTATTTTTAGGAGGCGTTTTGTCCTGTATAGCCAGTTATCCAGCCGAAGGGTGGTGGCACAAATCTATGAGTTATAGTATTCCTCAAGCTGGTCGTATTATTAACCAAGCTTCTCAACCTTTAGTCGTTAGTGATGCATCTGTCGCTGACTTATTATCTCTAAGCTATTATCTTGAACCCAAGGTAAAACTTCAATTAGAGCCAAGGTGCTACACTTGCCATATCAATTCTCAAGTAGAGGATAAACCAAATCTCTCCAATGTTACTGAAGGTTTTAACGAAATCTTCTTATTCAAACCTAGACCTTCTGCGGCGTGGTTACAAGCACTTAATCAAGAGCAAAATTATACAGTCCAGCCGCTTTACAAGGGAGAGAATGGAGTTTTACTCTGGAAATTGACAAGGTAGCAGAACTTTAAATTTTGAATGTAATTGAAGTTGTTGAATTCATGCATAAATCATGGTTTCGATTTCTAATCATTATTCTATTAACACTGGGCGTGTTCTTTCGTTTTGTCAACTTAGATAAGAAAATTTACTGGCATGATGAAAACTTTACCTCGCTTCGGGTTTCTGGCTATACCGAAGCCGAGATGGTTGAACAAGTCTTTAATGGTCAGGTTATTGATGTTAAGGATTTACAAAAATATCGTTATCCCACTCCTGAGAAAAATCTCCTAGATACTATCAATTCATTAGCTATAGAAGAACCTCAACATCCGCCGCTTTACTATGTAATGGTGCGATTTTGGATGCAACTGTTTGGTAATCAGGTGGCTATAACGAGAAGTCTATCTGCACTAATCAGCTTGCTTGCCTTCCCTTGTATCTACTGGCTATGTTTGGAACTATTTAACTCTTCACTGGTTGGATGGATAGCTGTAGCACTAATAGCTGTTTCACCTTTTCATGTTCTCTATGCTCAGGAAGCGAGAGAATATAGCTTATGGACTGTAACCATTCTTGCATCTAGCGCGGCACTACTACGAGCCTTACGGCTTAATACGATATCTAGCTGGATTTTGTATGTTGTAACTCTATTTTTAAGTCTGTATACCTTTCTGTTTTCAGGCTTAGTAATGATTGGACAAGCACTTTATGTATTAATTAGAGAACGCTTTCAGTTTAGTAAGGTAACCACTAATTACTTGCTGGCTTCTTTACTAGGACTGCTAACCTATGTACCCTGGATTTTTGCCATTATAAATAACTTTTCTGAACTCGACCAAAGAACTTCATGGACAAGTGATAAAATCCCGTTCTTGTCGCTAGTTAAAACTTGGGTTGCTAACCCAACCCGAATTTTCTTTGATATAAATCTTGATTCCAAATCTAATCTTATATTTATCGTACTTCCTCTACTTATCTTATGGGGGCTAATCGGATACTCAATTTATTTTCTTTGCCGCAAAGCTTCAAAACCTGTATTCGTATTTATTTTGGCTTTGATTGGAGTGACTGTATTAGTCTTGGTACTACCAGATTTAATAATAGGGGGACGACGTTCAAGTGTTAGTCGATATTTAATTCCCTCATATTTAGGAATTCAACTAGCTGTTGCTTATCTTTTTAGTATTAAACTGGCTAACCCTAGCCTCTCTCGTTATAGAATCTGGCAGTTTGGATTTTTGTTACTCATTATTGGCGGGATTGTGTCTTGTGGAGTTAGCTCTCAGGCAGAGACTTGGTGGATTAAGAAAAATCGCTTTGATACGCCTGAAAATGTTCAAGTCATTAACCAATTTTCTCGCCCTCTCTTAGTTAGTAGTAATAATCGTTACAACCCTGGCGAAATCCTGACTCTCAGCTATCTACTCAACCCAAAAGTAAAACTTCAGCTAGTAACTGAACCCAATCTTCCAAAAATACCAGAAGGATTTAGTGATATATTGATTTTCAATCCATCTAAGGTTCTAAGAAAAAAGCTTGAGGCAGAAGGGAACTACACAATAAAGACTGTTGCCCCAGGAAACCTTCAGATTTTCAAATTAATCAAAACGTGATGAATAAGGCACGATTTAGAAGCGATTGGTTAAATAGACTCAAAATAGCGTGGCAACTTCCTCTAGCTAACCTTAAGTTTTTCTTTGTTGTCCTATTGGTACTTGGTATATTTTTTCGTTTCGTTAATCTCGATCACAAAATCTACTGGCATGATGAGGCTTATACTTCACTGCGGGTTGCAGGCTATACCAGTAGGGAAGTCGGTGAGCAAGTTTTTAATGGTCAGGTTATAAATGTTAAAGACTTAGAAAAATATCAGCGCATCAATCCCGAAAAAAGCTTAAGAGATACGATTAAATCTCTAGAGATTGATGATGCCCAACATCCGCCTTTTTATTACATTCTAGTAAGGCTTTGGGTGCGATGGTTTGGTAATTCTATAACTGTAACAAGAAGTTTATCTGCACTTTTTAGCGCGTTGGTGTTCCCGTGCGTGTATTTTCTATGTTTGGAATTATTTGACTCATCCTTAGTAGGATGGGTTGCGATCGCATTAATTTCCATCTCACCTTTCCACGTATTATACGCACAAGAAGCGCGAGAGTATAGCCTTTGGACACTACTCATTCTTCTAGCAAGCTGGGCATTACTCAAAGCACTACGATTTCACGCTGAAGGAAGAAAGGCAATTCATATTACTGGGATGTGGGGAACTTATGCATCTGCTATCGCCTTAGGACTTTATACATTTCCCTTTACCGGATTAGTAGGAGTAGGACATGGAATTTATGTAATTGTAACTGAACGCTTTCGCGTAACTAAATCGGTAATTGCTTATCTATTCGCATCATTAACTGCCTTTCTCTCATTTGTACCTTGGCTCCTCGTTACGCTTAGTACTTGGACACAAACAGGTGCAACCTGGACAGCTGTACCAATTCCATTCGTAACCTTACTAAAAGTTTGGGGACTTCATATTGAGCGGGCATTTATTCTAACGATTGGAGATTTCGGATTTGATGAACCACTGATTTATATCACGCTACCTTTCTTTTTAGCTTTAACTATTTATTCAATCTATTTTCTCTGTCGTCATACACCTGTAAGGGTTTGGTTATTTGTCTTAACCTTACTGGCAACCCTCAGCCTCTTTTTATTATTACCAGATTTAATTTTAGGTGGACAGCGCTCAACAGCAGGGCGATATCTAGTTCCCTTTTATTTAGGAGTTCAGCTATCTATTGCTTATTTGCTAGCTACGCAAATTATCGCTGCGAATTTCTTCAAACAAAAGTTTTGGCGAATCGTAATGGCGATAGTCATTACAGCAGGAGTAATTTCCTGTGGAATGAGTTCTCAAGCCGTAACGTCTTGGAATAAAGTAATTAGTTATAATAATCTCGAAGTTGCTCGGATAATCAATCAAGCTCAGGTTCCTCTACTCATTAGTAGCTCATTTGGCGTTAATTTTGGTAATACCTTCGCTCTTAGCTACATACTTGACCCAAAAGTAAAACTTCAGATTGTTACGGGTAATACTCAACCCGACTACTTAAACATCCCAAAGATACCTTCAGGTTTTAGCGATGTGTTTGTCTTAAATCCTTCTGACCAATTCCGTGAAAAAATCGAGAAAGAGTACGACACCAAGATGAATCTCCTGTTCAATGATTCTTTTCTCTTCCTCTGGAAGCTAACTACTCCTTTGCGCTAGAAGATAAAGCATAAAGGATTGGAAATTGGAGAAAGGCTTCATTAGGTAATTTTACGATATTAGAGAAGTCGTTAATGTTTTAGCTTAAAAGATACATTTTTTTAATAGCTAGTGAACCAATACTCAACTGGATAAATTACTATGAATCAAATCAGTTTAGAATTAGTGAATTATACAGACAAAATCTCTGAAATTAAACCGATACGAATTCAGGTCTTTCAAGTTGAACAAGGTGTTGACCCTGCTTTAGAATTTGATGGTTTAGATGAAACAGCCGAGCATATTTTGGCGTATTTAGATAATCAACCTGTTGGCACTCTCAGAATTCGCTATCTAGATAATCAGCTTGCAAAAATAGAACGATTAGCCGTCCTCTCGGCAGCAAGGGGGCAAGGGATTGGGAGGAAGCTGACGGAAAAGGCAATAGAAGTCATAGAACAAAAAGAGATTTCAAAAGTGATGATTCATGCTCAGGAATATGTCAAAGGCTTATATGAAAAACTGGGTTTTGAACAAGTAGGGGGCATATTTGAGGAAGCGGGGATTTCCCATATCAAGATGATTAAACACTTAAGATAATGGGTCAGGGCACTCTAACTATGTTTTGAGCAGGAAGGCGAGGTTTTTATCAAATCGCCGTAATACCCCATCCGTCTATACAGTGGGGATGTAAAGCCCCAAGAAGTGGGGGTACCGCTACGCGGAAGCAAGCTACGATACCTCCACTTCTTGCAAACACCCTGCTACACTTATCACGAGAAACTGGTGATAAGTATGCTAGTTTACGAGGCAAAGTTAGAAGGACAAAAAGACCAGTACGAGCGGCTCGACGAAGCCATTCGTACTGGTCTTTTCATTCGCAATAGCTGCCTCCGCTACTGGCTAGACGGTCACGGAAAAAGTCGCAACGACTTAAACCGTTACTGTAAGGTTCTTGCAGATAATCCAGAATTTCCTTGGGCAAAAAAACTCAACTCAATGGCTCGTCAAGCGATGGCTGAACGGGCTTGGGCGGCAGTGGCGCGATTCTACGATAACTGTGCCAAGAAGACTCCAGGGAAGAAAGGATTTCCTAAGTTCAAGCGATTGCAAACCAGAGCATCCGTTGAATACAAAACATCGGGTTGGACGCTATCTGAGGATAGGCGATTCATTGCCTTTACAGATGGCTTTAAAGCAGGAACCTTTAAGCTCTGGGGAACTCGTGACTTGCATTTCTACCAGATAAACCAAATCAAGCGAATCAGAGTTGTGCGTCGTAGCGATGGCTACTACGCTCAGTTCTGCCTTGATGTGGAACGAGTAGAGACACACGAATTCAAAAACCGTATGGTTGGCTTGGATGTGGGATTGACCCATTTCCTGACCGACAGTGACGGGAACCAAATAGAAAATCCCCGATACCTCAGAAAAAGCGAGAAGGCTCTTAAACGCATCCAGCGTCGGGTATCGAGGAAGAAAAAGGGGTCTAAAAATAGGCGCGCATCTATCAATCGATTAGGTAGGAAACACCTGAAGGTAGAGAGGCAACGGAAAGACTTTGAAGTGAAAACGGCAAGGCACGTCATCCAGTCGGCAGACTTGGTAGCCATCGAAGTCTTGAAGGTACACAACATGGTGAAGAATCGCCATCTAGCTAAATCGATTAGTGATGCGGCTTGGAGTATGTTCCGGCAATGGCTAGAGTACTTTGGTAAACTCTACGGAGTTCCAGTTATCGCCATTGCACCGCAATATACTTCGCAAAACTGCTCAAATTGCAACCAGACAGTTAAGAAGTCTCTCAACGTTCGGACTCATATTTGTCCGCACTGTGGCTACATCGCCGACCGAGACTGGAACGCAGCACTTAACATCTTGGCTAAAGCCTTAAATACCGTGGGGCACACGGGAATTTACGCCTGCGGAGAGAACGACCTCTGCACTGAAGAGGAAACAATTCAGTGTAAGCCGACTCGTGGAAGCAGGAAGCCTAAAGAGCAATCTTTGGAATCCCCACCTTCAACCAAGTAAGGTGGGGAGGATGTCAAAGTAGCTGGCAATCCTCATGCTCTAATCAAGATGAGGAAGCGCTTGGAAGAACTTAGGTGAATTTCGTGGCACAGCAAGACCAAGGTAATCAAAGGCAAGAGGTGAAAGATACACGGCAAACGGCTGATAAGGGAGAGAGTCTCTCCGTTTGGCAAAAGAATTCTTTTCCACTTGTACCACTGATATTAGGGGCAATTTGGCTCGTAGGGGCATTGTGCGATCGCCTTTGGTTAGCCTTAGACCACTCTATCCCCGCTTGGGACCCAACGAATCACCTCACTGGCTCATTAAATTATCTCAATGCGCTACAACACGCCAAGTGGTTTTCTGGGGAATGGTGGACAAGCTTGTGGATGCTCTCTTCTAAGTATCCACCCCTAACCTATATTGCTACCGCTCCTTTTCAACATCTTTTTGGCACTGGGCCTGACCAAGCGCTGCTCGTTAATTTATTATTTAGCGCGGTTTTACTCGTCTCAATCTACAGCATCGGTAAACACCTATTTAGTACCCAGGTAGGACTTTGGGCAGCAGGGCTATGTGTACTACTCCCCAGACTTTACATCATCCGGCTGCACTACGTGATCGATTATCCGCTCGTCGCACTTGTCGCCGCCAACTTCTGGTGCCTAACAGTGTGGCGGGATACGAAAACGCCGCGTCAGGGATGGGGTTGGGCATTAGCATTCGGAGTCTGCTTTGGTCTAGCGATGATGGTAAAGCAGACTATCCTATTCTTTCTATTCGTGCCGTTGCTGTGGCTTTTTGGGACGCTATTGTGGCAACGTGCTTGGCGACGAATCCTCCAACTCATTAGCACTTTCCTGTTATCCGTATTCATCTTTGGTCCCTGGTACCGAACGAACTGGTTATTCGTCTTCAGCGCCCAGCAGACCAGCATTGTCATTCCCGCACTGAAAGAAGGTGACCCCCCTCTCAATACCCTTGCTGCCTGGACATATTACTGGAACGACCTTCCCCGTGCGGTAACTTGGCCGTTACTCTTAGTCTCCTTAGTTGGCTTGTTGCTGTACTGGAGTCGCGTGTTTCCTAGCTTCCGCGATGGCACAAACAACACCCACCATGCAACCTCAGCATTGCGTTGGTTAGCACTGTTTTTAGTTGGGTCTTACTTGATCAGCTCAGCAAATGTTAACAAAGACCTGCGTTATATCGCGCCTTTACTACCGATTCTCTCCGTGGTATTGGCATATAGCTTAACCCTATGGCCCAGACGACTTTGGGCAGTGCGTTGGGGGACAGTGGGCTTAGCCTTCCTCCTCATGTGCCTCAACCTCTTCCGCATCGGTGGTGTACCAGGAGATTATCTGGTAAAAGCCCTGAGTCCTAACTCTCATAGCTATCCTGAACAAGCGCAAGCCTGGCCTCATACTCAGGTAATTGATGAAATTATCCGTACTCAGCCCCAACTGCAAGCGACATTGGGCGTTTTGCCGAAAACCTCAGAAATTAACCACAATACCTTTAATTACTACGGGGCATTGCAAGATTTTCAGGTGTACGGGCGTGAAGTCGGTGTCCGCAAGCGCTATCAGGCGAAAGATGTGCGATCGCTTTCTTGGTTCCTCACTAAAACTGGTGATGAAGCAACACGCAGCGAAGCCCAAGCCCTTACAGTTCAAACCA
Organism: Microcoleus sp. FACHB-SPT15; assembly: GCF_014849525.1. Taxonomy (NCBI): domain Bacteria; kingdom Bacillati; phylum Cyanobacteriota; class Cyanophyceae; order Oscillatoriales; family Microcoleaceae; genus Microcoleus; species Microcoleus sp. FACHB-SPT15. The sequence goes on from NZ_JACJNU010000007.1 coordinate 26,030, forward strand.
TTGAGCAAAGCCCAGACTTCCAGTTACAAAAAAATTGGACATTACCCGATCACACTATTTTAAAGCTCTATCATCGCACCCCCGCCCCAATCCAAGTCCAACCGCTACAGCAACCGCTTACCCAAGTCAGCTTAGAGCGAGTCACCGTACCCCTACAAGCCCCACCTGGAATGCCAGTCCCAGTAACCTACGAATGGACAGGTGCTTGGGAGCAATTGCGATCGGGTATCGTATTGCTAACGTGGAAAAGCACCAGCAGTCAAAATTCAAACTCGAACCAAACACGATGGTTACATGACCACGGCATTGCAATGGGTGAATTGTATTCTGGACGCTCAAATCCTCAGCAATCCCCAGCAAGTTTTCGAGTCAGCGAACAGATTGCCATGCTTCCCCCAGCAGACATTGCCCCTGGAAACTACACACTAGAAGCAACCTACCTCAACCGGGAAACGGGCGAGAATTACCCGATCACTGTACCAGCAGTAACGCTCAATATCGCTGCCAATACCCCTGCTTTACCCGCTCCAGAATTAGATTTAGTCACCCAACTGCGAACGTTAGCGACTAGCTTACCGAAAGGGCGAGAAGCGATCGACCCAATTTTTGATGAAATTGGGCGAATCAACCAGTATGACCCCGTTCAAGATTACACCAAACAAGCCGAACTCGCTCTCGCCTATCGACTCCAGCAGGAACCACAAAACCGAGATTTAGCTTATGCCCTCGCCTTTTCAAGGGTATTGCAGGAAGATACCAAAGGTGCGATCGCAGCTTTAAAACAAGTCGTGCAATTAGACTCCCAAAATCCCTTTGCCCACGCCTATCTTGCCTTCGTCTACCTCTATGAATGGCGTGGAAAAGCTGCCCAAGAAGCACTCCAACCTGCCCTTGCCCTCAACCCTAATATCCCAGAAATCCAAGCTCTTTCCGGTGCCGCCGCACTCCTACAAGGTAATATTTTTAAAGCTTGGAGGGTCCTTCAGAAACTAGACCTTTGAACCCTCATTCCCTACTCATTAGTAAATTTTTGATGCGAAACTCTAAAGGTTTATCTTTTCGAGTTCTTCACGACTTCTTGAGACAATCAGCTCACTGCTTTCACTAATGCCCTTCACAGGAGAAAAGTTGAGAAGGGTATTAGTTTTTCCTTTAAACAAGCTGTGGTTATAGTAAAAGGCAAAGGGCAGAATGCAGCCGTCATGGGCGATCGCTTCGCTCACAACTAATCATGAAAGTGGCACTTTCAAGTCAGAAGGGATGCATATTGGCTGGCAAGGTTTCAGTAGTTGGCGAGAGTCCAGGTTACGTCCCGTTGAGCTACTTGAATGAGCGTTTCCAAAGCGTAATTCCACAAAAAGCGGCAGATGATCTGAGCCAATATTAAACCCAGTAGCACGATTTATGGTTGTAATCGACTTACTGTGCAAACAATGGTCGATCGCAATCTTCAGCACAGACGGGAAACCAGCAGGCCAAGTCGGTTGCAAACCAAACCCTTGCTGTGAATTGTGAAGAGCGCTCTCGTGTAGAAACGAACGAAACCGACCTGACCACGGGGTACTATTAAAATCACCAATAACTACCACCTCACGTTTGTACTCTCTTTGCTGACGAAGGCTCCATTCAGCAGCGGCATCGAACTCTACATCTTGAAAAGCTGACGAATCGCGGCTCTGTGGGCGGATTATACTTAAGCCAAGAATTACAACCTCTGTACCTTCCCACCGGAGCGTTGTTTCAACCAGTGGTTGTCCTGAGTAAGGCGGCAGTGCGATAATTTGTGTCGCAACTAGCTCAAGTGACTTTGATGGAGCGATCGGCACAAGCATAGCAAGACCCGTGGAGTCCTCTTTTGGAAAAGACGTAACTACTCGGTATCGTGAGAGATTTGATTCCAGTGTGGTCAGCCATCTTGATGTGACCTCTTGTAACAAAACTAGATCAGCATTTTGTCCTTCTATGTACCGTATGGCTTGGCTCGTATCTTTATTGCTATGGTCAAGGTTAGCGTAGAGAAGGCGAAACGTACTGCCAGGGATGTGGTTAGCTTGCTCTAGGTAGGAGCCTTGAGCGGATGCAAAAAAGAGGGGGGCGAGGAGAGCGAGATTAAGCGCTAATGGTAAACACCACACAAAGCTCCACGTTCTACGTGAAATGCCACCAATGACCAACGCCGTCACTAGAACCAGGCAGTATTGTGGTCTAAGATGCTCGATAAGCTCGAAAACCCACCAAAGACTTCCAGCAAAACCCAGCACTGTTGCGATCGCGGCACCACTAGCTGCAATATCAAGTAAGAATTTAGCTGAATTGACCGCTCTTGAGACTACTGTTGTTAGCTTAGGCATCTATCTGTGGGCTGACGGCTCAGTCCAAGCTAGCACAGAGTAAATGTTGTCAAAGGGATGTGGTGATTGTGTTACAGCCGCTTATGCCCTTCAAATATTAGAAAGGCTCCCAGAGGAAGTCCTAGAAGCCTGATGTCCTATCAGTAGCAATGCCTTCGTTACCTGGCATTTGCATTAATTGGAGTTTACTACAGGAAATAAAAGTAATCATCTACCCTAAGGAATCCTCCTAATGATAGAGAAAATACAATGTTAGGAAATTTAGTTAGCCTAGCACGATCAAGAGCATAAATCTAAAGTTCATCTACCACCTTTAACCGTCCTCTGCGTACAGCATAGAGTAGACGGTTAACTGATTGTTCCTCTTCTTCAGTTAGAGAATTATCTAATACTGATGCCATCAAGCCATAACGATTAGGAAGAGTAATTTTGCCATCTTCAGTCACGTCCGCACATAAATCTGCGATCGCATTTGGTAGAAGACAAACTTTACACAAGTTAGGATTTTTCATAGTGTAGATTCTAACCCTACATCCCCAACCCTATTGTTATAAAATTGAGCCGGAATCTATCAAAGGCGAGAACCCTAACCTCTTGCCGTTACTGCCACAGAGATAACAAAGTTTGAGCTAATTCTATCAATAGGTGTATTAAATGACTCTCTTCCTTGAAACTTTATTGCTATTTTACAAAAGAGTTAAGTAGGTGGAATTGGCTCTCAGCTCAGAAAAAAATCCTTCTTGTACAAAATCATCATTGATTGTTGAAGACGCATTAACCTGTGTTAGTAAACGAATAAAATGCAACGCAAGGTTTTTATGCCGTTTATCTATAAATTTTTCTGAACCCAGTTGGTTATAACGGCAGATGAGTTGATAAACCCACTGAGGATTGTAGCCTGTGATACTAGCGGCTTCTTCCGTTGATTTTCCCTGAGCAACTAACCAAACAATTTGAAGCTGACTACGTTCAGCAGGAACCTTTGCCTGACGATAGCGCATTTCCAGTTCGTCAATACTTAGGTGAGGTTGGAGGGCGATCGGTTCCAAGAGTGGGTTAAGTTGCATACTAGGAAGCTCTCAAGGTTGGGATTGATAGTGAAAAGTCCGTTTTGGAACCTTTAAGGAGTTATCTTGCCAGGACTTGCAGTATATGTGCATCTATACAAAGCTTTATATTTAGCTATGAAAACCCAGATTGTAGGATACTGGTGGTCACTTGATAGGGGGTCAGACCCTACATCCTCAAATTGGTTGTCCGGGGGAAAGCATTGTTGGTATGAAACGCTTTTTATTAGTTCCAGTCCTGTTTGCCGCTAGTACCCTCGTCTTGGTTGACTTAGTGGGATTGGCAGCAGTTTTTAGAACATCCAGACGATTGTCTGGTTTCTCCATAGATAATCGTCACTATATTTACCTCGAAAGCTCTCGCAATTCTGTGACAGAGATTCCACTGGCACAAATACAAATTATTGACGTGGCAAATAATGCGTGTGTGAGGAATGGTTGTCTGAAAACTGACTATACTCAAGACCAGGCAAATCTTAGCAATAAAGCCGCAGAAGATGAGTTACTGCAAAGAACAGCATCAATTCGCCAGAGTTTGAGGTTAAACCAGCTAAAAGTCGGACTGCCGCTGCCAATTATTTCTCGTAAAACAAGTCCTGATAGAAGCGAAACAGTTCAAGTGCGGGTGAGTACTCAAACTCAACCCATGCAGATTCTACTTCAGCAGCGCTACCTCTCACCAATCGATCCAGGAGGCGAGTTTACTGTAGATCGTGCTTCCATGCGGCTCGTGATTAATTACAACAATAGTCGCCTGACGATTGGCGATTTGAACAATTACCGCGATGCAGTACAGAAATACTCAATCCGAGAGGTACGCCTATCACCGGATAGACGCAACATCGTTGTGCTAATCGACATGACTCAACCAACTTATGAGGGTGTAGTGCAGACAACCTTTGTGCAAAGCTTTCCGATTTAGAGGATGGGGAGATAGGGAGAGGAAAATTTGCCTACTACCTACTACCTCCCGCCATAAGCGATCGCATCTTTGCCATCTCGTTGTCACTTTTGCGTCACATTAACTGATTAGCTTTTAGATGGAGTAGACATAAGTCGGCTTCAGAGTCCAAACAACAAAAGCCTATTGTGCTCTCTTGATCGAAGGCAGGAGAGCATTTTTTTTGATTAGACATACGCTAATATGCATTCAAATTGCAGTAGCGCTTGTTACTTTTAGCTTTTCTCACTGTGAATTTTGAATGCGAGAATTTTGAATTGCTTCATACAGCTATCCTTTGAAAAAAAAGCGGTATGGTTTGAGTAAGCTCAATGAATGAGCTGGCTCCAGTAGACAATTCCAATTAATCAATTTGCCAACCCTAACAATTAGGAAGCTATGGCGAAACCTGTACTCTTAACAGTGGACGACGACCCGGAAGTTTTACAAGCCGTTGCCCGTGATCTACGAGGCGAGTATGGCGATCGCTTTCGAGTCGTGCGTGCTGACTCTGGCGCATCTGCGCTAGACACACTCAAACAGTTAAAACTCAGAAACGAGGCAGTTGCGCTGTTTCTCGTCGATCAACGGATGCCGCAGATGAGCGGTGTTGAGTTCATCGAACAAGCAATTACGCTATACCCAGACGCGAAGCGTGTCTTACTCACCGCTTATGCTGACACTAATGCGGCAATCCGCGCCATTAATTCAGCGAACATTGATTACTACCTGATGAAGCCTTGGGAACCTCCTGAGGAACGCTTGTACCCAGTACTCAACGATTTACTAGATGACTGGCAAGCCAACTTCCGCTCACCCTTTGAAGGAATTCGGGTAATTGGCGATCGCTGGAGTCCTTATTCTCACCAAGTCAAAGATTTCCTTGCTCGTAATCAAGTCCCATATCAGTGGTTGGACATCGAGCAAGAAACCGAAGCACAACGCCTGGTTAGTTATGCAGAGTGCCCAAACCGTAAACTACCACTGGTACTCTTTCCGAATGGCGATCGCTTGATTCAGCCGACTAATGTCCAAGTTGCCGAAAAAATTGGACTCCAAACCATCGCACAGAAGCCGTTTTACGACTTAGTTATCGTCGGTGGTGGCCCTGCTGGGCTAGCTGCCGCTGTTTATGGGGCATCGGAAGGCTTGCATACCGTAATGATTGAACGCGAAGCCCCTGGTGGACAAGCAGGAACCAGTTCCCGAATTGAAAATTACCTAGGTTTTCCAGTTGGTTTAAGCGGAGGTGATTTAGCTAGACGTGCGGTTACTCAAGCAAGACGCTTCGGTGTGGAAATTCTTACCCCCCAAGAAGCAACAGCAATTCGCACTCAAGACCAATACCGGATTCTTACCCTAAGTGATGGTAAGGAAATTAGCTGCCATGCTTTAATCCTCGCCTTGGGTGTGTCGTGGCGACGGCTGAATATCCCAGGAGTTGAAAAGCTCACTGGCGCAGGTGTGTACTACGGTGCAGCGCAAACTGAAGCACTTGCCTGTACTAACGAAGATGTTTACGTTATCGGCGGGGCAAATTCGGCCGGACAGGCAGCGATGTATTTTTCTAAATATGCCCGTAAAGTTACGATGTTAGTACGGGGTGACTCTTTAACCAAGAGTATGTCCCAGTACCTAATTGACCAAATCGAAGCAACAGACAATATCACCGTGCAAACGCATTCAAGCGTGATTGAAGCCAAAGGTGAGACAAGTCTAGAAGCACTGGTCATCGAAAATTCACAAACGGGTGAAACGCAGACCGTTCCAGCGAATTCCCTGTTTATCTTCATCGGTGCTTTACCCCATACCGCTTGGTTAGACAGAGTAGTTGAGCGAGATGAGCGCGGCTTTATCCTGACAGGGCCTGACCTCAAGCGTGTCAGTGAAATTCAGGCGGCACGTAACCGTATATCTGAAAACCGTCCACGGGGATGGTCTTTAGACCGTGACCCCTTCTTGCTGGAGACAAACATCCCTGGTGTCTTTGCTGTCGGTGATGTCCGTTCCGGTTCCGTGAAGCGTGTCGCTTCTGGAGTAGGGGAGGGTTCGATTTGTGTTCAGTTTGTCCATCAATATCTCAGCAAAGTGGTGTAAGGGGTAATAAGTGCGATCGCTACCTCAACGCTGTGCGATCGCTCTTATCAGCAAAGTTCCCCAGATTGAGCGTAAGAAACAAATATTTGATGTAAGGACATATTGGAGTTAAAAAGTTTACAGCCATGACCCAAATCACTCTCACTGAAGCCTCTCAACATCTTTCTGACCTCATCGAAGCAGCACTTAAGGGTGAAGAAATCATAATCACGAAAGACAATAAACCTGTTGTAAAACTGGTAGCCGTCTCGTCTGTGAAAAAACGTTGGCCGGCTAAGGCTGGGAGCGCTAAAGGCTTAGTCACAATATCAGATGATTTTGACGAGCCTTTAGAAGACTTCAAGGACTATATGTAATGAGGCTACTACTAGATACTCATACTTTCATTTGGTTCGTTACCGACAACCCTAAACTGAGTGTCATAGTACGGTCATTAATTGAGGATGAGAATAACGAAAAGCTACTTAGTACAGCTAGCCTTTGGGAAATGGCAATTAAACAAAGTACGGGAAAGCTAAGCTTTAGTCTGCCCTTTCGGGAATTTATAGAGCAGCAACTTGGTCGTAACAGTACCGAGTTACTGGATATCAATTTAGACCACATCACTGTTGTGGCGACACTACCTTTTCATCATCGCGATCCATTCGATAGGCTTTTAATTGCACAGGCTATGGCGGAGCAGATACCGATTTTGAGTGCTGATTCTGCCTTTGATGCCTATTCAATTAATCGCCTATGGTAAGTAGCACAAAGCATTATTAGAAAGAATAGAATCTCACGCCTATACTTCGCTTCCATTGTTTATAAAATCTCAGCAAGGTGTTGTGATGCTAATTGAAGCTTTACGTCAGGTGCCAGTCTTCTCAAAATTACAAGAGGATCGGTTGCAGTGGTTATCCCAAGCAGGTAAAGCAGTCTGGTTAGAACCAGGTGAACTGCACCGGGGAGAAGGCAGTCCTGCCGATCATGTATTTGTGCTGCTTGAGGGTGAAATTCGGATTTACCAAAAAGTGGATGAGCAAGAAGTCGTACTCACCACGTACAAACCCAACGAATTGTATGGCGAGTTGCCTGTTTTGACGGGTGACGAATATCTTTGGGCAAGTGGACGCGCCGTAACACACTCCTATGTCTTCGAGCTACCAAAAGATGCCTTTTGGCAATTGCTCTCAAGTTGTTCTTGCGTAATGACAGCAATTTTAGGCACAATGGCGCGTCGGATGCAAGACATTCAGACCTTATCCCAACAGCGTGAAAAGCTAGCGGCACTTGGTACCTTAGCGGCTGGACTCGCGCACGAGATGAATAACCCGGCTGCGGCTGTAGTCAGGGGGGCAAGGCACTTGCAAGATATTTTTGAAGAATTGCCGTGTCTTTCGCTAAAGCTAAATCAGCAACAGATGACACCTATTCAACTAGAGTTTCTTGCTGACTTGCAGTGCGAAGTGGTGAAACGTGCAAAAACAGCGCCACGGCTCGATCCTCTTAGACAAAGCGATCGCGAAGAGGAAGTCAATGACTGGCTAGACGCACACGATGTAAAAGATGGCTGGAAACTCTCCTCAACTCTAGTCAGTGCAGGTTTAGATACCGAATGGCTAGACACTGTTGCCACGAAAGTACCCCCTGAATGTCTCAACGATATCCTGACTTGGATTTCAACGGCGTTAACAGGGGTTGGCGTGTTATCCGAAGTTGAACACGGATCGTCGCGCATTTCTCAATTGGTGAAAGCGATTAAAGATTATTCCTACATGGATCAAGCACCACTACAGGACGTGGACGTGCATGAGGGATTGGAGAGTACAATTACCATCCTGAGTTATAAACTCAAAACAGGTGTGACAGTAACCCGTGAATATGACCCCAATTTACCGCGCCTACTCGCCTACGGCAGCGAACTCAACCAGGTGTGGACGAACCTGATTGATAATGCGATCGAAGCCATGAACGGACAAGGGGAGATATGGATTCGTACTTGGTGTGAGTATGACCATGTGCTAGTAGAAATTGCCGACAACGGACCCGGTATTCCACGAGACATCCAGCCTCGTATTTTTGAACCCTTTTTCACTACGAAAGGTGTAGGGCAAGGAACTGGATTGGGATTAGATGTGACCTACCGTATTGTTAGCAAACATAAGGGCGATATCAGCTTCGTTTCGCAGCCAGGAGAAACCCGCTTCCAAGTCCGTTTACCAATCGGTTCTCAAACAGCCTAGAACTCATAACGCTATCGCATTCACAATAGTCAGGCTATTGATTGAGGTATTGCAATGATCGACCTCGAAGAGGCTTTACGTCAGGTACCACTGTTTGCCAAACTTCCCCAAGAGACGTTGCAGTGGTTATCCGAACATGGTGAAGAAATTTGGCTACAACCAGGAGTGCAAATTGCTAAGCAAGGAGACCCTCCGGATGGTTTTTACATCATCTTAGACGGTAAAACTGAGTGGACAAGAACAGTGGGAGAGCAAGCTGTTCATGCTGTCACATTGGAAGCGGGCGATGTCTTTGCTGAACTTATCCTGCTATTAGATGAACCTTATCCAACGAGTGGATATGCCATAACTGACGTTCATCTGTACAAGCTGACTCCTGAGATGTTTTGGGAGATGCTGTGTACCTGTCCTTCAATTCCTCGGCGTATCCTGAAAATTTCGGCAGAGCGATCGCAAATTCACGAAGCTGTCTCGCAACAGCAAGCGAAGCTAATTTCCCTTGGTACCCTATCTGCCGGACTGGCACACGAGTTAAATAATCCTGCTGCTGCTGCCCGTAGAGGCGTGGAACACTTAGAAGAAGTATTGCAAAAGTTACCAACTCTCGCGCTAAAGCTACATCAGCAACCCATTACCGAAGAACACAGGACATTTCTATCTAACTTGTACCAGAGAGCAACTGCATCGGCTAAACGCTGCACCCATCTTGACCCCCTAGCGCAAAGCGAAGCTGAAGACGAGGTAACAGATTGGCTAGACGCGCACGATGTTGCTGATGGCTGGAAACTTGCACCGACGCTAGTTGCTGCCGGACTGGATACGGAAGAGTTGGATAAAATTGTCACTCATATCGATCCGAGTTGTCTTGGTGATGTGCTGAGTTGGCTAGAGGTGACAGTATCGGGAGTGGGACTGTTAGACCAAATTAAACTCAGTTCGACACGGATTTCCGAGTTAATCGCCGCGATGAAGGATTACTCCTACATGGATCAAGCGCCACTGCAAGACGTGGATATCCATGAGGGGATTGAAAGTACATTAAAGATTTTGAGTTTTAAGCTCAAGCAGGGCGTAGTTGTGAAGCGAGAGTATGGGGATTTGCCCAGAATCACGGCTTATGGTCGCCAACTCAATCAAGTGTGGACAAATTTAATTGATAATGCGATCGACGCAACAGGTGGTAAAGGACATATTTGGATACGCACCTCACAGGAAGGTGATTCAGCTAGTAGCGATCGCTCTGCTTCACGCATTGTTGTCGAAATCGCTGACGATGGCGTAGGCATTCCCCCAAAAATTCAACCCCGCATCTTCGAGCAATTCTTTACTACCAAAGAAGTGGGCAAAGGAACAGGATTGGGATTAGACATTGCCCGTCGGATTGTTGTCGGACAACACAAAGGCGATATTCGGGTTGATTCAAAGCCAGGAGATACCCGCTTTCAAGTCCGATTACCCATTCACAAGTCTGAGAGTGCGACCAAATAGCCATATCGACACTCAACATTTATCGATAGTTTCCGCTTGGTGATGCTGATTGCCGTTGGACTTGCGATCGCAAGTGCCGTCATTGCTGCATTGATGATTAGAAGCCAAAGAAAGCTAAGTTAAATTCATGCCTGGTGTTTCGGAAGGTAACAAAATTCTGTTTTTTATCATAAATTAGCAGCTTGCTCCTGAGTAAGTAGTAGAGGTTCACAAGTAACAGTTTTTCAACGACAGTGAACTTCCTACTTGTTCAAACTTAAGGAACCGAAGCTCATGACATTCGTTGCATCGCTCCTCACTAGCCTGATCTCAATCCTCGTCTATCTTTCTAGTGGCAAGATTGCCAGTAAGCAGAATCAGTTAGCTGTGCGTGCGATCGCACTACTAATTGCCGTTATCGCTACGTTTGCCGCTCTGTTGAAAAACCTCACCATCATTCCAGCAGGTAATGTCGGTGTCGTGGAATTATTCGGGCAAGTCTCCTCTCGTGCCCTCAATCCTGGTATCCATCTGGTTAATCCCTTTGCTGAGGTCGAAAATTTTCCGACTCGGCTTAGAGATATCAAGGAAAAAGTAGAGGCAACATCCCAGGAAGGATTAGCGTTCAATATTGAGGTAAGTCTCCAGTACAGGCTAGAACCAAACAAAGCCGCAGAACTCTATAGAACCATTGGCACCAACGAGCAGGAAATCGTGACTTCCCGCTTCCGTTCTATCGTTCGCGAAATCACTGCCAGCTACCCAGCCGAGGCGATTTACTCAACAAAACGGCAGGAGTTAGCAGATAGACTGCGCCAAGCACTTAGCGAACAGCTAGCCCCTCTCGGTTTTGTTGTTGAGCAAGCCTTGCTAAGAGAAGTTGAACTTCCCGATAAGCTCCAAGATGCGATTCAGCAGAAGCTAGCAACCGAGCAGGAGAGCCAACAAATGAAATTTACACTTGAACAAGCGCGGCAAGAGGCAGAACGCAAGCGCATTGAAGCAAAAGGTATTTCCGATTCCCAAAAGATTGTCGCTCAAGGACTGAATCAGCAAGTATTACAATTGAGGACAATTGAAGCCACGGAGAAGCTTGCTGGCTCTGAGAATGCCAAAGTCGTAATTATTGGGGGTGGGCAAGGCGGGACACCACTGAATCTTCAGTTAGATACTCCCTCAACTCCTTAACTTGAAAATAAGGCAGAAGGCAGAAGGAGTAAGAAAAATTTTCATTCCTTCATTATCAGCGACAATTCCCGATTCCCAATCCCCAATTCAGAGATACCGCATCAAAATTGCCTCCAACTGAGCAATTCCAATTGGTTTGCTGAGGTAGTCATCAGCACCAGCAGCGAGACAACGTTCGCGATCGCCTGCCATTGCCAGTGCCGTTGCCATCACTACCTTTAGATTCTTTGTATCCGGCTCCTGACGTAGTGTAGCCAGCAAATCAAATCCTGTGGAATCTCCTCGTAAGTGTACATCCATCAAAATTAGATTCGGTTGGAAGGCTCGCACTTGCGTGAGAAAGTCCTCGCCACTCCTTAAATGTTCAACTCTGTGACCAATTACTTGTAGATAGTCCTTCAACACTAGGGCACTGCGCTCATCATTTTCTACAAGGAGAATGCGAGATCTTGTTCCCAGTGAGCAACATTGCCCTTCACAGCCAGCTAACTCTTGAGGGGATGAAGCGGCGAATAGATCTTCTGAGGGTAAATCTGGGAGATAGAGGGTAAATTGGCTACCTTGACCCAGAACTGACTCCACTGTAACTACACCACCATGTAGCTGGGCCAGGCTCTGTGTCAACGCCAATCCCAAACCTGTGCCAGGGAACTGCCGATTCAAGCCACTATCAAGCTGGCGAAATGGCTCAAAAAGTAGTGGTAATTTGTCAGCAGGAATCCCAATTCCCGTATCTGTGACTTTAAAGGAAACTCCTTCCGCCTCCTTTGTCACAATCAAGCAAACCTCACCTGCTGGCGTGAACTTAATCGCATTAGAAAGCAAGTTGAGTAACATCTGCTTGCATCGTCGCTCATCCGCAATACAGATACGAGCTTTAGGGTCAATGCTAAGCGTAACTTTTAGTCCTTGATCATAAGCTTGTTCACGCACTAGCGTTAAGCAGGATTCGCATAACTCCTGAATGTCCAGAGGCACAAAGTTTAGTTGCTCTTTCCCAGCTTCCACCTTCGAGAGGTCGAGAATGTCGTTAATCAGTGAGAGCAGATGTTCCCCACTACTTTGAATACAGGCAACATACTCTCTTTGCTTGTCATTGAGCGTCCCGAAGATTTCTTGCCGCATCAGTTGAGAGAGTCCCAGCACTGCATTTAGGGGAGTGCGGAGTTCGTGGCTCATTGTTGCTAAAAACTCCGACTTTGCCCGACTTCCGGCTTCTGCGGCTTCCTTGGCTTGCCGTAGCTGTTTCTCCGTTGCTATGCGCTCTGCAATATCGTGAATTACGGCTTGCAAAACTTTTCGGTTTCCTAGCTTAATCAGGCTCAAGGTTACCTCGGCAGAGAAATCTTGACCATCTTGCTTGCGGTAAACCCAATCAAAGCGGTAGCTGCCTTTTTGCAGGGCAATAGCAACGTACTCTTTGGCAAGTGAGATCGACTCTTGACCGTTTGGCTGTACTGGAGGAAGAAACTCATAAGGGTGTTTGTCGCATAGCTGTTGACGCTGAGTACAGCCAAATAGTTGTAAGGCGGCAGTATTGGCATCAAAGATTCTGTTTTCATCGACGAGCAATACGGCTGCACTGGTTGATTCGTAAAGAGTCCGAAACTTAATTTCTGACTCTCTGAGCGCTTCCTCCTTGACAGAGCGGACAATTGCCCCGCCAATACTTGCCGCCATTACAGTTAATATAGATTCCTCGTGGTCTGTCCACTGGCGATCTGCGCTTTGCAGCAGCGCTTCGCTATCGCCTGAGCTATCTGCAAAACTAATAAAACCCCAAAACTTACCCTCCGTCATGATCGGTACAATTAGGAGCGATCGGATATTTTGAGGCTCTAGGATGTTCCGCTCGACTTGAGGAAAATGCTGCACCAATCCCTTTACCGCTTGACCGTTTGCTAGACTGTCGTACCAGCGAGGGAACCAGGCTTTGTAGGAAAGATTCTGGAGGCAAGGAGTTTTGGCAACCGCGATGGGATTCCTTACCCACACAAAGCGTTGGCTTGTGAGGAGTTCGCCAGTTTTTTCTTGAAGATGATTTTCAAAGATTTGAACTTGATCGACATCAGCCGCGACACCGAGAACATTTAGCGATCGCATCAAGGCACTCTGGTAATCAGTTGCAATCAAAAGCTGGCTGATAGCCTCAGTGACACCACTCAGTAAACGCTCGTGTCTGAGTAGCGCGTCTTCTGTCCGCTTACGCTCAGTAATGTCTCTGGCTGTATTAATTGAGAGTTCGACATTCCCTGTCCGATCGCGAACCGCTGCCCCATTGATACTAAGCCACTTTTGTTCCCCATTTGGACAACCAACAACCAGCTCATAATCTTTTACGATTTCGCCTCGTAGGGCGCGACTGATTGGTAACTCTTCAGCAGTTGGTACCGAACCATCAGGCTCTTGAACGTGCAAGCGGCTCAGCCGTTTGTGTAGTGGCTCTGGCGTTCCTTCTGATTCCAAACCCAGCATCTCACTATCAGCAGGATTTGTGAGTACAACCTGACCATCAGGGCGCATTACACAAATCCCTTCTTGAATTGAATTAACAATCACCTCCAGTAAGGCTTTTTCCTGAGCAAGTTGCTGGGTTCGCTCCTGCACCAATTGTTCAAGTTGTTGACGCTGTTGGGCATTGTAAAAAATCAAAGCGGAGGCAAGAGCCGAATAACTAGCATTAGCTTGTTGCAACCGTTGCCGCTCAATGGCATAACGGATCGATCGCACCAAGAGGTGAGTATTGGTATGACGTTTGACGAGGTAATCCTGAACCCCCTGTTGTAACGTTTGAAGCGCGATCGCTTCATCACACAGGTTACTCATCACGATCACCGGAATATCCGGCGCTGCCAGCCGCAACTGTTTCACCGTATCCAACCCCTGAACATCAGGTAGCGACAAATCCAGCAGAATTACAGAAATGGATGATTTAGTCGCAAGGCAAATCAGAGCATCTGCCAGTCTTGAAACATGAATCAGTTGAAACTGAGGAGCCTCTACTTCCTCCAGCATTTCTTGCACTAGACAAGCATCTGCGGAATTATCCTCTACCAGCAAAATTGTCAGGGTTTCAGTCGGCATGGGCTTTACTCGGCGAGCACCATGACTAATTGTCAACCAGAAGTCTTGGCACGAGCTAACTAGATTTCTGAATCTGCCCTTCACTCAAGACAGGTCATATTAACAGGTAGCGTAGATTACAAGCTTTAGACATATTCTGACCAAGCCGCGAATGTATTCAGGAGTACAAGGTTATTTAACTTATAGTTGGATATCCACTTTGAACCATAAAGTATTTCTGATCAATGTCCTTCCCTCCAACTTAGTACGCCCAACAAGCTCTCTCCTTAAGTCAATGTGCTAGCACAGTCCTTAGTGTTTGTTTAAGTGCTTAATCATTTTTAAAGACTATAAACAGGTAGTATAAACACTACTTGCGTTTGCTTGAAAAAAGGCTTTAATTTGATGATATCAAGCTGGGGATCGCCTATAACAAGTTCTTTCTAGAGATAGATGAGAGGAACGAAAGCTAGATTTATTCTAGATATTGTTAGGAGCTTGAGATTGCTACTTGTAAAACTGACTAACTTGCCCAAGCGAATCACATTGTGAGAACTCGGTATCGACAGTTACTACAAGGTAAGTTTGTTGATGAGAGAATTCTTTTAGACCCAGTTTAGGTTTTTAATTAACAAGATTTTAAGAACTAGGAGATCACAAAATATGCGGGCTAACTCTTGTCCTTGTTGTGGTAGTGCCTTATTGCGCCATGCACGACGGAAGGGTGTTTATTGGTTTTGCACCTCCTGCCACCAGGAAATGATGCCCCTCAGTTCAGGTCAGTTGCCTACCTGTGTTGATGCCATAAAACAGCAGCAACGCACGGCTACTTCGATGACGTTAGAGAATTCTTTACCTTTGCGCTGATGTAATTAAGGGAAAGGGGGGCAACAGGGGAAGCAGGGAAGAGCATGAGCATGGAATCTCCAAGATAATGACAATCACTCCTTCCCCGTTCCCCTTCCTATTAAGTATTGGCTACGTTGAATGACCTATATATGGCATGAGGATGAGATCGACCCTGTTAAGATTAGGTGAATCTAGGGTTCGAGACACTTCAGAATGCTTGCTGCGCTGCTCTACGGTCAAGAAGATTTACGTTTAGAAGAAGTCCCCTCACCGATGCCTGCTATGGGTGAGGTTGTGATTAAAGTAGGAACAGCAACGACCTGTGGCACCGATCTGAAGGTATGGCGTCGTGGTGGTCATGCCCGAATGCTACGACCCCCAACGTTGTTTGGTCACGAAGCCGTTGGTGAAATTGTCTTGGTGGGAGAAGGGGTCACAGGTTGGGATGTTGGCGATCGCGTTGTTGCCAACAATTCTGCTCCTTGTATGAATTGCTTTTTCTGCCACCGCAGTGAGTGTTCGCTCTGCCCGAACTTGATCTTCAATAACGGCACGTTTGCGGAATATCTCAAAGTTCCAGCACCAATCGTGCAACACAATCTGTTAGCAGTTCCTCCAGATTTACCAAATGCCCTAGCCTCGATGACAGAACCACTCGCTTGTGTACTGCATGGGGTAGCCTGTTCTAATGTCCAATCTGCTGATCGAGTCGTGGTCATTGGTGATGGGGCAATCGGGCTAATGTTCGTCGCGGTGCTTGCCCAGCAATTAGCCGCAGAAGTATTTCTGTTTGGTGGAAATGACCAACGCCTGAAAATCGGGCAGCAGTTAGGGGCATCTCGAACGTTTAATTACCATCAGTTGAGTGATGTACCGACAGTGGTGCGAGACTTAACAGAAGGATGGGGTGCAGATATCGTCATCGAAGCAACAGGTGTTCCTGCGGTTTGGGAAAGTGCGATCGCGTGTGGTCGTCCTGGCGCAACGATTAACTTATTTGGTGGCTGTCCACGAGACACCACGATTACGGTTAGTACAGAACAGCTACACTATAATGCTTTGACCCTCAAAGGTGTCTTTCACAATACACCCAAATATGTACGTGAGGCTCTCTCCCTATTAGCGAGTCGAGTCATACCCTTTGAGCTACTGATTAGTGACTACCGACCCTTAAAAGATTTAGAACAGGTATTTGAAGATATGAAAAACCGAAAGGCAATTAAAGTTGCCATTGAACCGGGGAGTTAGCGATGAAAAAGGTAATAAAAAGAGTGAGTAGCGATTCAGGAATGGCGGCTGGGAATTTGGCAGATTTCGAGACAAGATGTTCTAAGAGTAAAGTAAATCTTTCCAGGAAGAAAGGGTTGCTATCCTGTGCTTGGTGGAGTCCTCTCTTCCTTGTTCCTTTTTCTTTTCTTCTTCTTGGTTCAACCGCTAACGCTCTACCGGGTGAGACGACGGATACCGTTGAGGCTTGGATTAATGCTCATCCTACCTTGCGACCGGGTATTGGAGATGGGCTACTCGTGCAAAAGACTAGCACTCCTGCCCAACGTTTTACCTTTCAAGCGACGGTGTTACCTCCAGGACGAGTGACTTTGCCGAGAGACAGAGGGACAATTCGCACTGAGCGCCTTACTTTCTATGACATGGTTAATGGCGTTACACCTGAGCGACTTGAAGAATCATTGCGAACCATCTATGGTTCTGCGATTTATCAAGATTTCGACAGAGCAAGCATCGTGTACTACTATCCAACACCAGACATAGCAGAGTTGGCACGGCGACAGAATCGTCCGCTTTTAGCAGCACGACAGGGTGAACTGCGCTTAGGAGAACGCTTTGCTTATTGGTGGGAAATCACCAAAACTGAGGAAGGTAAGGCGTTCAATGGACAATTGACAGTTTTCTTAAAAGAGGATTTGGACAAGCTAGAAACAGAACTACGCGATCGCTAATTACGCATCAGTCCCTGGTCATTGGTCAGTTAGCTAATGACTAAACTCTTAACTCATCACTTACTGACTGTGCCAAACTCCCGCAAAAATACTCTTAACTGCTCTATTGATTCGCTTTAGGTCTTCATCAAGTAGCGGAGGCCAATTGACTCCTGCCTGATATCCAGCGTCAAACAGTTTTCGGCTCTCAAAAGACAAGAGATATAGTGAGTAAACGAGTTCTCGGTCAAGGGTTGGGGCAGTGCGTAGCGCCTCAAATACAATTTTTAGGGCTAACAAGATATTAGTCACCTGACCCGGTACTGGTGCCTTTCCCTGCTTCAAACGCACGAGGAAGGCATCGGGATTTTGGTCAGATGTCGTTCCCTGATTGATTAGAAAGCCACAGGCAGTTTTGTAATCCATTAATTAATTCTTGATTGCCAGCTTCCCGGATGGAGGTTGACTTCGGTTAACGACTTCAATTTTTACAGAAATTAGAGCAAAGCCCATCACTTTCAAGGGTGGGATGTGGCGATATGCGCTTTTAAGCGCCGTCAGTCTTCTTGGCTTTCCGCTTGAGGGTCCTAACTAATTCTCGTAGCACATCCGTTTGAGTTCTCCCCTCTTGTTCGCAATATGCCTGTTGCGAGACAAAAAGCGATCGCACTCAATCTTCGATCTACTCCATAAATAAATCGTTACTATTACGTTAGACAGTGCGCTTGAGAACCCAAGTAAATCTGTGCTATAAAGGAAATCTTTGAAACCTTTCCGGTGGAGTAAATCAGGCAGAATGAAACAAGTGGGAACTCATCTGGTCGTTGACGCATGGCAAGCGCCGCAAGACCTTCTTAATGATCCTGAAGGAATTCGCCGCGCCTTGATTGATGCGATTTCAGCTGGTGAAGCAACCCTGATCGATCTATGTGTGCATCAGTTTAGCCCTCACGGTGTTACGGCAACGGCAACGTTGGCAGAGTCACATATCGCCATACATACTTGGCCTGAGCATGGCTACTTTGCTGCGGATTTGTTCTTTTGCGGTCGTGGCAAACCGGATGAGGCAATGAAACTTTTACAAACCGCGCTTCAAGCTAAACAAGCAAGAGTGAGAGAGATTCCGCGTGGCTTTGATGAACTCTCAGAAATCAATGAGCGGCTGGGAGAACCTGCCTACCATTCGGTTCTGTAAGCTGTTTTTTCCCAAACAACGTAGTTCAGTCATTAACAGGGCAAGGCAAATCAAACCTTGTCCTTTATATTTAGAAACCCCTAAATTAAGTATTAGAGGCAGTGGGTGCCTTCTAAGGAGTCGTCCAAAAATGAAACGCCATTTTAGAGCCTGATTTTTTGTCTGTTGTAACTCAACACAGACCACTGACAGCGAACTCTAGTTAACGTGTTAAAACGTGTGGCGTTGTTTTTGTAAGACCCTTAAGTAGCTTGAGAAAGAGCATCAGGTAGAGTCACCCCGGAGGATAACGAGCGTGTTAGAGGCAATCTTAGTTCTTGTCTTGGGTTTGGCACCGTCAGTGATTTCTGTATGGATGATGAGAAGAGCAAAGGAACGGGCGCAATCGAGGTTGAGAGCAGCAATGCAAGCCTCTGCGGCTAGGGCAATACAAAGAAATCAGATACCTCTAGACCAGTATTATCTTGAAGGTTTTGGCTATTTAATCGGTGATATTACCTGCCAATTCAATGCCTGTTCTGCTTACATTCGTTGCGCGGTTAATCCCTCAGGGCCTTGTGACGAGTGTCATCATTATCAACCGAAGGATTGATGCCTCTCTATTTGTTGCTCAAGTTAGGAGACATCACAGCGTTAACCAACTAAAAACCTGCTCTACCGTCAGCTTCAACTCAATCTCGCTAAGTATTGGCAATGGTGCAGTTCCTCTGAGCAATTGCACTCGCTGTTCTGGAAAGACAACTAAGATGCTTTCCTCTTCTGGGTCAATTAACCACCCTAACTCTGTGCCATGTTGGGAGCAGTGGAGCAGTTTACCCAATACTTTTGTCTGACTTTGGTCAGGGGATAAAATTTCAATTGACCAATCGGGATGAATCTCGAAGCGATTGGCAATTCTCCCAGAAGGACGAACCGGAATTCTCTCCCACCGAAACACCACAACATCTGGAACAACCGCATCTCCCCCAAATGTACAACGTAGTTCTGGAAATGCAATTGCAATCTTCTGCGGTTCGGCTACTTCGTTAATAACCGCACAGAGTTTAAACTGCAATCGGCTATGCTCCCCTTGTGGCATGGGTTTTTGAAATATCTCTCCGTTGATAAACTCAGAGGCGGGTTTGGTTTCTGGGAGTTTTAAGAACTCCTCCAGAGTTAGAGATTGCGTTATTGTACTCATCTTCTCACTCAGATAGCCTGCTATCAATTATTCTCGGCTTCAAAATCAACCTTGTCATAAATATCAGCTAGGGTAATTTCAAATGGAATCGACATTAGTGAGAAGGTGGTTTCCTCACCTTCATATTCAGAGAGTAGCCACTGATTCGTCTCAGTTTTAACAAATCGCTCGACGTGCATACTGTACTGCTCAATCAGTACATACTCCTGGAAGCTGGGAATTGTACGGTAAGCGGCAAATTTATCGCCTCGGTCATAGCCTGCGGTGGACTTTGACAGCACTTCTGCAATCATTAAAGGATTGGTAATCGTATCAGTGCGTCCCTCTTGAAGCTGCAAATCTCCCTGGACAACCAGCACATCAGGATAGGTATAGATACGTTTTTTAGGAATCCACAGTCGCTGGTCGGTAACAAATACTCGATAAGGTTGCCGCTTGAGAGTAAAGTTAATTGCACCTCCTAAATTAAGGAGAATTTGGTTATGGTTCGGAGTGCCACCTGTCACAGAAATAACCTCACCATCAATGTATTCATGACGTTCCTCGGAGTTGGTTTCCACTTCCAGATAGTCTTCTGGCGTGTAATACCGTTGCTCTTGTGCTTGCATAATCATGAAATTTCTACTCCCAACGCTTCAAGCTGCTGATTCATCCTAGTTGTTGCGGTCACTTCTTCCAAGTTAAACTTTTAGAGTTTTAGCGATCGCACCTTCCCCCTCTCAGTTCAAAAGAGCGATCGCCTATACTCCTGAATTACACACTATCCGTGACGCTACTAAAGTTAAACGCTTTTACCCGTACTCCTGGTACAACACTGCTACCAAAGCGCTGCACGCTACTTAAGGCATCAACCTCTTGAAGCATCTCCGGTAACCTTTGGTTAAAGCGTAAGTTTTTAATTGGGTAAGCAATCTGACCCTCTTCAATCCAGAACGTACCATCGCGGGTCATTCCCGTAACTTCCAACGTCTTGGGATTGACATACCGCACGTACCAAGCACGATTAACCAAAATTCCTCGCTCGGTTTGTGCAATCAAGTCCGCCAGACTTTGATTTGAGCCAGACATGACAATCGGAAACATCGCCCCGGTTGGCTCTTTCCCCTGCTGCTGCGCCCAGTAGCGGCTATACGACAGGGTTTGAGGAGTACCATCCTTAATCACCTCAGTGTAGTGATTACTCAACCCATCACCAAAGCAAGTACCCAGTTGTAACAGAGGATGAGCGGGATGGCGCTGTACCTGCACCAAAGGGCTAAACATCTGCTCACCCAAGCGGTTACCAGCAGGTAACCCTGCCTCATCAGTACGGGACATAAAGGAGCGCCCTTCATCTGCCGCCCGTGCATCCAGATTCCAAATAACCCAACTGAGTAAATCAGCAAAAGCCGCACCGTCAAAAACCACTGGGTATACGCCTGGGTTGACTTCGCGAGGTTGGCGTGAGGCAAGCGCCCGCTCAATTAGCTGCTCAGTCAGAGACTCCAACGGTATTTGGTCTATAGAAAAAGCCGTGCGTTGGCTCCAACTAGAGCCATCATCAATCCGAGCCGTAAAACTAAAATCTGCCTCGGTTGTGCGATCGCAAGCTCGTAAACCCCGTGAGTTTCCAACTGCCATCAAAAAGGCTTCTGTACTCAAAGTACCAGACCCTTCAACCCCGGCATTCGTACTCAATGTACAAACTCGCTGAACCATTTCTCCCCGTTCCAGAGGTGAAAAGGCAACTGTTGCTTCGTCAAATGCAGGAGTACGCTCTTCATAGTTTTGCGGTTCCAGTAAGGGCACCCATTCTGGATCTTCCGGGGCAATCCGAGCGAGTTCTTCTGAACGGTGGACTGTCTCGTTTATTGCCTCTAAATCAAGTTCCGTCGTTGAGGCAGAGGCACTCCGCTTGCCAAAATAGCTAGTGATACTGAGACTCAACCGACTGCGGCTGATGTTTTGACTAATCTGATTTTCCGAGAAACGGCTGAGGGATTCTTCACCAGTGCTGAGACTGACAAAAACTCCCTCTGCTTCTGACTGTTGAATAACCTTGTCTACAAGGGATAGAGCTTGGTCTTCACTGAGAAGAGTAGGTGCTTTAGCTAGGGTCATATTAGAAAGTTATTCGTTACTATTTGCTTGCTAGTATGTGCTTACGTTCTAACTAACCTAACGTGCATTTCTTTAGACTTCTTGCAGAAGTAGGGAAAAGGAAAAAGGGAAGCATGAACATTCGTTTCCCCTTCCCCCTTCTCCCTATCGGCAAGAGATTTTTTTCGGGAGAGCAAGAGGTCTAATACATATCGACTCAAACCCCATCGCCCCATCAGGTTACTCCCCACTCCCAATTCCTAAGTGAGATAAATTCCAAGCTTGAGCAATGAATTGGGTTGCTGTTCGGCTATCTACAGGCTTAGAAAATAAATATCCCTGCCCTAACTCACAGTTGAACCCTTGGAGCTTTTCTAACTGAGTTTGAGTCTCTATTCCCTCTGCAATTACCTCCATTCCTAAATTGTGAGCAAGGGTGACAATGGTTTGAACAATTTCTGTATGTTCTGCCTCAACTGCCATTTGTCTCACAAAGGATTGATCGATCTTTAACGTATCTAGAGGAAACCGATGCAGATAACTTAAGGATGAATATCCGGTGCCAAAATCATCAATACACAGTTGAATGTTACGGCGTTTCAACTGCAATAGCATGGCGGCTGCCAACTCAGGATTAGCCATAATTACGGTTTCTGTAATCTCTAACTTCAACGCCCTGCCATCTAGATTAGTCTCTTGGAGAATTTGATCAATTTGGACAACTAAATCAGATTGGGAAAACTGGCGCCCTGAAAGATTAACACTTACTGTTAAAGGCTGTGCATGGGGAAATTGCTTCTGCCAAGTTCGTAGTTGAAGGCAAGCCTGACGGAGTACCCACGCTCCTAGAGGGACAATTAAATCGGTTTCTTCCGCGATTGGGATAAATTCTCCAGGAGAAATGAATTCCTGTTCTATCGGTTGCCAGCGTACAAGCGCCTCAAAGCCGACAAGCTGACCTGTTTTGAGGTTCACAATCGGCTGGTAGTAAAGCTGAAATTGAGGAATGAGGTTGAGTTCCCAAATTGCCATTTGCCCAGCCTCAAGGTCTTGCACTGCTCGCTGCAAGTCTTGTTCGAGTTTCAGGAGCGCCACAATACGCTCGTGGGTTGCCAAATCAAATACTTCGTAGCGAGAGCGTCCCTGAGCCTTAGCGCGATACAGCACGATATCAGCATCACGTAATAACTCTTCGGGTCGGTTATAACCTGTTGAACTCAGGGCAATACCAATGCTGACGCTGGTGAAGATTTCTTGTCCATCTAGGAGGAAAGGATGGGTTAGTTGCTTGTGAATTTGCTCTGCGATTCGATTGGCATCGCTCAATTCTTGGATGTCCTCTAGGAGGATGGCGAACTCATCCCCACCGAGACGAGCGATGAGGCTGTTATCTTCTTGTAGGCAATGCTGTAGTCGTTGGGCGAACGCGATTAGAAGTCTATCTCCAATCGTATGCCCCATGCTATCGTTGACGACTTTGAAGCGATCGAGATCTAGGAACAGAACGGCAAATAAATATTCGGGGTGTTGTTTTGTCCGCTCTAAGGCACGCTCCAGGTGTTCGATTAATAAGGCTCGGTTGGGCAGCCCGGTGAGAGCGTCATGAAAGGCGTTGTGCCGTAAGCGTTTTTCAATGTGCTGGCGATGCTTGACGGCAGTTTCGCTAACGCAGATTTCCTGACGTAGTTGCTCATTTGCCACCTTCAACTCGGCGGTGCGTTCCTCAATGATTGCTTCCAAGTCAGCGTTTAACTTTGCCAGTTTTGCTACAGCTGAGGAATGAGCGATCGCACCACTGATACTTCCTGCTACCCCCATCAAGATTGATGTTTCACTTTCAGACCATTGATGTTCCTTATAGCAATCGTCGAACCCGATGAAGCCCCAGCATTGCCCCTCGATCCGGAGCGGCACTACCAAAATTGAGCGGATGTCTTGTGATTCGAGAAACTCTCGTTCAGGTGAGGGAAAATCTCGCACCAAACCGATAATTGGTTTTCCCATCGCCAGGTTTTGATACCAGCTAGGCAGCATTGCTCGATAGGAGAGATTCTGAAGTTTTGGTTTTTTGATTTGGACACTTACTCTTTGGCTTAACCATTCCCAGCGCTTGCTCATCAGATGTTCGCCTGTCAGGGGATGGATATGATATTGAACGATGTAAACTCGATCAACCGCCGTTGCTCGACCCAATGCCTCTAACGCTCGATTAATTCCTAGATTGCGATCGCCTATTGTTAATAGTTGATTTGTTGCCTTGGCTACTCCTTCTAATAAGCGATCGCGCTGACGCAACTCCAACTTCATCCGCTGTAGGTCTGTAATGTCCTTCTCATTGACCAGAATCATCAATACTCCCGTGCTAGAGTCATTGGTGCGGCGTACATCAACCTTGTGCCACCGGATACCGTTCAAGGTATTCACCTGTGTTTCTATACTGAAAACATCTCCAGTGGCAATGCAACTGATTGCCTGCTCAGCGACGCTAGCATCAACAAAGCGTCTTCTAAACGCTTTGTTGTCTGTCTGAGGCGCATTTTTTTCGTCACCGTAGCAACGCAGCGCTGAAGGATTTTGCATCAACGGCATCTCATCAAAGGTATAGAGAGAAACCATCAGCGTTGTGTGGCGAAGAGCTTCAATCGAGCGCAGCGTATCCGAGTCAATGTGCTCTACAACATCGGTAACCCCCTCTATGAGCATCGCGAGGTATCCGCCTTCAATCCGAATCCCAGAGCAAACACATCGCACCGATAAAGCACGTCCTTTGGGGTAGAACGTCCACTGTTCAATAACTGTTTTTTCTTGCTTAAGCTCTTCAAGATAGCCCTGAAGACGAGTTTTTGTTCCCTCGGAAAAATCGCTCCAGTCACGATTAAGCAGTTCCTCCAAGCTGCCAGCGTTCCACAAGCTCAATGCCGCTTGGTTTGCCCACCACATTTTCATCTGCTCAATATCAAAAATCCAGATAGGCGATCGCAATATATCGAGCAAAGCTAGATCCGAGCGAGTGAAAATTAAATCGCTGGTTTTATCCATGACAAAGAGTTTTATGACACACAGAGCAGCAAACCCTGGATGACTGACAAAAGCTTAAGCAATTTTTATTTACAAAATTTCCTGAAAGCTTCCAGAATATGACCCTCATCAAGCCACAACCTGAAATTAATCGCTTCAGTTCTACCTGAAAATGGGTTGAGGGGTGATGTCATATCAAATCCGTTTGATTACTGCTTTCTACAGTAGCCGTTAAGCTAAGCCGATGTCTTTATGTTGCTATCGTTAACCTTTGACACTCCCCGTCAATCAAGCAGCGGGGATTCTTGGTTCACAGACTCGCCATTAGCCAACAGGCTTACGCCAATTGACCAAGAGGGCAAATCTCCGCAAGCGTAGTTTCCCGTATGCCCTACGGTAAAAAGTCCTCTCTCCAAGATATTGCGAGACGCATTTGTATCTCTATCCGCCACGTAGTTGCAAGCAGGACACACATGAGTTCGAGTAGACAAAGCTTTCTTGACTCGTGTCCCACAGTTCGAGCAGTCAGAGCTTGTGTAATGGGGAGGCACAGCAACTGTTGCCTTCCCATATTTATGCCCGAAATACTCCAACCACTGACGGAATATTGACCACCCCGCGTCACTTATCGACTTAGACAGGTGTCGGTTCCTCACTAGCCCTTTAACATTCAAATCTTCGTAGGCAATCAGATCGTTAGACTGAATCACGGAGTATGCAATTCGCTTGCAGTACTCTTTTCGCTGCCTACTTACTCTTAAATGTTTCCGGGCGTACCGATTCCTGCTTTTGTGATAGTTCTTGGATTGAGGGATTTTCTCCTTTTTTTTCTCTGGAGAGTACTTCTTCGATTTCTTACGGTTGGCGCGACTCAGTTGGCGTTCACTCTTGCGGTAAAACTGTGGAACAGGCTCTACACTGCCATCACTACCTGCAATGAAGTATTTGAGTCCTAAATCCAATCCGATCACTTTATGGGTGGGTTCTGATTGGATTCGTACATCAACGCTTATTGCAAACTGGGCGTAGTAGCCATCGGCTCGTCGCACCAGCCGGACTCGCTTTATCTGCTCAAGTGAATAAAAGTTAAGGTCACGAGTGCCTTTGAGCTTAAGCCGACCTATCCCTTTCTTGTCGGTAAAGGTGATGGCTTTCCTGTTGTCATCAAGCCGCCAGCCACTCGTCTTATATTCGACCGAGCGACAGTTGCGCTTGAACCTGGGAAACCCCTTCTTCCCCTTAACCTTCCGCTTGCCGTTGTCGTAGAAGCGAGAGATTGCACTCCACGCACGTTCGGCTGACGCTTGACGTGCCATAGAGTTGAGTTCTGAGGCAAAGCTAAACTCTGCTGCCAACACCGCGCAATGCTTGTTGAGCTCATACTTATTCACACCCTTATTGTCCATCCAGTATCTAAGACACTTGTTCTGAATGAATTGGGATGTGCGTATCGCCTCATCAATAGCGCGGCATTGTGCAGGTTTTGCTTTAACTTTAAACTCATAAATTATCATCTGTTTATGCTACCATGAGCAGCATAAGTATGCCGAATCAATTCGGCTATCCGCTTAGATCCGCCCTATAAATAGAGGCGGTTTTACGCATCACGACTCATAAAAGTTAAAAGTTATCTCTTGCGTGTTTGTTGCAGCTAAACCCTGTACGAGCGCAACTCACTGCCTCTCTACTCAACAAATCACCCAAGTTTATAAACGCGCTTTGCAACAGCTCCCGTAAGGAGCTAGTAATAAGTGGACTTGATATTACTGAGTTAGGGGACATACCTTATGGTCACCCGTGCTAAAAGTACCATCTCTTTCACAAGATGGCTAGCTTTGGTCAAAAGCTGTTTCTCCTGGATCTCAAGCAAGTTCTACTTCAAGCTAAGAAGCTCCTCCAATCTGGATATTCTGCACTCGTACTGGCACACACGTATGAGACATCTGAGCCACTTGCATCGGCTCCCCTTTCCCGCAGATATTAGTACCGCATTGCTCTCGTTCGGAAGCGGACCCAATGGCATCGACGCTGTTCCAGAAGTCAGTGGTCATAGCATGATACGTCACATCCTTAAGCATCCCTACTACTTTGCCCTTCTCTACTTTCCAGAAAGCATCGCCACCAAACTGGAAGTTACGCCGTTGTTGGTCGATCGAGAAACTGCCAACACCGTCAATTAAAATTCCTTCCTCGGTATCTGCAATCATTTCAGCGAGAGTTGCTGTATGGCTGCCTCCATCTGAACCCGGTTCCAGCCCAAGATTGGGGATGCGTACCATCGGCACACTATACCAGCTATCGGCGTAGGCACAACCGTTACTCGCCGGACGACCGAGACGATAGGCTGTTTCGCGGTCAGTGAGGTAGTCTGTTAAAACACCATCCTTGACAACAAACCAATCTTGTGCAGGGACTCCCTCATCGTCATAGCCCAAGGTACTGCGTCCTCCAGGTTGGGTGCGATCGGCACGGAAGTTAACCCAAGGTGCAGCATATTGAAGCTTGCCTAATTTATCAGTTGTGGCGAAGCTGGTACCAGCAAAGTTAGATTCGTAGCCATACACGCGATCGAGTTCAGTGGGATGTCCAACAGATTCGTGGATGGTTAGGTACAAGTTAGTCGGCTTGAGGATGAGGGTGCTACGAATACCGGAGGGACTCTTAGGGGCATGAACTTTTTCAATCGCTTCTTCAGCAACACGCTCTACCTGGCTCAAGAGGTCTGGCGCATTGATATGCTCATAACCAATGTTTAGCGGTGGACGTTCGTAGCTACGACTTTGGGCATCACCATTAGCAACAGCCGTACATCCCATACCTGGATAGCTGCGGTAGATAGTTTGTTGGATTAGAGAGCCTTCTGTAGAAGCGAAAATCTTGTCTTCACGAGTGAAACGCAGGTAAGAATAAGCTTTTTTGATGCCACGCTCCCCATAACTTAAGAGTTGCTCATTCAACCGCAACAGCAACTCGGCTTTCTCGGTAATCGGCACTGTGAAGGGGTCAATTTCAATTGGAGTGGTGTAAGTATCTTGGTAAGCTTCTACTGGCACTAATTGCACCCGTGTTTGTTGGGAAAGACGGCTACCTTTGGCAATATCGACAGCAAGGGCGACAAGTCGTTCAACTTCGGCTGGGGTTTTATAAGGGCTAGCGGCGAATCCCCATGCCCCATTAAGTAGAACCCGCACCCCAAAGCCAGAACTCACATTATCTGAAAGTTGGCTCAAAGAGCGATCGCGTGCGTAAAGATTCTGAGTGCGGTAAGTGCAAAAACGAACATCCCCATACTCACACCCAGCACGGGTAATTAACGCGATCGCTAACGTCGGCAAGTCAGTAGTCGTAATCGGCGAGTCAGGTGCTTGTACCATAGGAAGTTTTTGGCAGCTTTATGTCGTATTTTACCCTTCTCCGCTATTTGTTTACTTCAAGTCTGGAATTTCTTGATCTAGCTGAACAGTGTAATAAGCAACCTCTCTAACCTTAGATAAGGAAATAGGAATGCCTAAAGTTTTGTAGCCTACGTTCTGAACTTCTTTGTCCTTAGCTTCCAAACGATATCGCCAGATAAGGTTTCTCAGCTTTCCCGGCTCAACTACCAGAATTTCCATCGAAGGAAGTAGAAATATCCAGTAGTCAGCTTGTGAGCGCCATCCCCAACCAGGAATATCTTGATTATCTACAGAAACAGTTTCAAAAAACAGATTTCCTGTTCTAGATGATGCTAAATCAAACTTATATTCAACACTGACTGTGGTTCCATCTGGACGCATCAAGATTCTATCTATACAATTCTCCTGATATTTCTTAATGCCAGAAACATCTAAAATTTTGTAAGCAGAATCAAGCCATTTATCAAGTATTCCCTCACCGTGTTTACCTATAGATTCTTGGCTCTTGAAATTATATCCCTCTTCTGTCACTCTCCGAAAACTTTTGCCATTGCTGAAGTCTAGAACTAACCTATGGTAGGCGATCGCAGACTTTTTCCTTCATAGAAATTGATCCGAGTAGGGAAATTGCCAAAATTAGATGGGCAAACGCTGTATTCCCTAATATACCTCCTTTGTAGAAAATATTAATAATAGGAAAAACCGGAGAGTGACAGAAGAGGGATATATCTTACTCTTTATCTGGGTTTGCATCTTCATCTGCTCCACCTTCGCCATACAACATTGGAATTGTGAGCTGTACACCACCCTCATGAATATGGATAGGAATTCCACAGTATCGAGAAATCCACTTTATCCAATTCTTCAAGGTTTGCGAACGGCGATTACTTGTATCAGCACCTCGCAATATTTCTGGAAAAGCTAAATTTTTAACTAGTTCATCATTTAGTACAAGTCCATCATGCAGTTGCCCGCCTCTTTCGGAAACAGCAGCAAGAACTCGCCAAACAGGAGGGTAATTTAACATAGCTTCAATAAGTAACCTGAATTGCAAGTCCTCATTTGGTGCTTCAGCAATTAGCCTTCCTTTTTCTGTCACTTTTGTTATCCATTTATTACCCTGCCGATTTTTCGTAATCAGCTTGAGTTGCTCTAAAGTGTGCTTTGCATACTGTCCGTGCCGCGAAATATATTCTTTCTTTTTTCCTTTATGCCCTAGTGCGTGACCCAAATCATATGAATCTGTTACCCCTTGATGAACCAATACAATAGCCTTAACTATCTTTTTTGGTTGATCATACTGAGGGTGGGACTCTACAACATTCTTGTCATCCCAGTCGTCCGCAATTTTAAATCTTTGTCTAAACACGTCTGCTGGTTTCACCTTCACGTCAATTAGTAACACTTCATGCTTAGCAAAGTCAGGTCTGTAGAATAAGTTGCAAGTTACTCCAGAAATCTTATTGGTGTTTACATCGTAGAAATCTGTCTTGCTGAATTGACCATCCCTTTTCAGAATCTCTAGAAACTGATTTAGCTCTTGACAGACTTCAGAAGGGAAATACTTCTCTGGATGTTTCAGCTTTTTTTGAAGCTCTGAATCGGCGCAAATTTTGAACATCAATCATTTCTCCTCTAGTAAATTTTCTAGTTTAATAAGACCGCTCTCTATGGCAAGAAGTTTGTGAGCGACCTCTGAAATTGGGATTGGAAGATAATTAGCGAGACGAGGACTAACAAAGGCAACAGCTCTGCGCGTGTGATACGTCACATAAATGCAATCAACATCAACCTGTAAACGCTCCCAACATTCCGTCATATGTAGCCGGAAATCCGATAAAGACATTTCCTCACTCTTACTGATTGCACCATCTTTTTCAGCTTCTTCCAAATCCTTTAAAGGAACTAAGAATGCAACTACTTGACCGTAATAGGTAGCAGCAATTCTCTTCATCCCTAGCTGAACCTGACGTTTAAATTTTGGCAGGCTCTCTCTTAGGTCAGACAGTGGGAGCTGCTTGAAAGAACTCACAGGCTTTCCTCTTAATTTAGTAGTATTTTTGTACTACTGTGGTATTTAACTTAATCAAGGCTTGTAAGACAACATAGCGTTAATTTACAAAGTAGTCAAGTTTTACATTTTCAGCCCATGATGCTTTTACAGCAGGAGTTTCACCTTTAGACGTTCTCTAGCTCACAGCCATAAGCGATCGCTTTTTCCCTAGATCTTGATTGGTTGACCAAAATTGTAAGGAATAGGTGATCGCTTCCTAATCTCCTACACTTCCGGTTCAACTCCCAACGCCCGTAACTGAGCCGCTAATCGGTCAGCACGTTGCCGCTCTTGTTCAGTACGTTGTTGCTCTTGTTCAAGGCGTTCCTCCGCTGTTAGCAATAGATGCCCTTGAGCATCCCACCAGCGCAACCAGGGAAACACCATATTCTGATACTGCCCCTGCCAAATACCTAACTCTACCCCCAGAGGCTCTATGGGGTAATGGTTTCGCTGATTCGCTGGCATTAACTGATAGCGTCCATTTACCAATTGATATACTTCCACTTGCGATCGCTTGACTTCATAAATGCCATAGAAAGGGACGCGAATCGCTTGCTCGTAAACCCAAAACTTACCCTTATATCGAGTTTTGTCTCGTTCTTCTGTTCCATCTCCAGAAACGAATTCCAACACAATCAACGGTGCTACGAATTCCTTCCATAAAACATAAGAACGACGATATTCTCCATTTAGTGTTGGTGGCACATCGGGGACATAGAACCAATCGGGTGCCTCAGCTCCTTTTTCTGGTGGTTCCGGTGGTTCGGTTAAACCCCAGTAAATCCCACAATCCCGACCAATACAATACTGTCCATCAGGATGGCGTTGCTGCAAAATTGGGGTAATACAGTCAGTTAGCAGGTCTCCTTCTGGCGGTTCTTGAAAGTTTTTCACAAAGTTTCCATCCGAGTCAGGAAGCTGGGTATGATCCGGCAGCGAAGCTGGTAACCCAGCCGTGGGAGACAAATCAGTTGACGGATCTACAGATGTGGTTATTTGGCTCATATCAATATCGTGATTTTATAGTTTGGATAAGGTCTTGTAACGACTGCACAGCTAGTTCAACAGAAGGCATTTGACAATTAGCGTGGAGGCTGAAATCTCCTAGCCTTGGCGAGCTTCTATGAAACTATGGTATTCAGTCAACTGCCTGGTGGATTTAAGCATCAGCCATCCTCTTTGAGGTGGGGAGTGGGGAGATGGAAGGCAGGGAAGTCGGCTCAGGCAAAGTCGAAACGTATCGTAACGGCTGTGTCACTACCTCTGCATAAGACATTTAGCAATTCCTCAAACTTTAATGCACTGGATACTTCAATAGAGAAAATCTGATTGCTATGATTAGAGCTTCTTTTAATTTACCGAGTTGGAAATTATCTAGATTCGGTAGTTATTTGTGCATTCTACTAGGGGCATTTATGCAAGAGCCGAAAATCGCATCCAAACCGAAGCATATTGTTTTAACGTCTCATCCCGGTCGTTTTGCCTCGAAACCTCTACGCATTAATTGGGGAAAAAGCGACCCTCTGGAACGGGGGCCAGTTATTGGGACACTACTAAACCCAGCTCACCGTAATGTTATTGGTACTCATTCGGGTTCTTATTCTGTCTATCGGGCTTTATCCGTTGCTAGTGGAGCGCTCCAGGCTAGTCATCGCGCTGACCTTACTAATACGGCTCCAATTGTCGCTATTGGTCCCCATCCTAGTTGGTCTGACCCTAATCGCATCGTTTCACTCGACCCCTTTGGGGGACTGGTGGGTGAAGCGTATGCCCCGTTGTATGAACAGGGATACGACATTCGACCAACAATTGCTGTGACTAAAGCTCATATCAATATGCCAGAACTACAAGACGCGGTGGCGAAAGGGCGCTTGTCAGTGGATGGTCAAATTTTGAAGAGTAACGGTAGTTTAGTTGTAACAAAGGTTGCCCTTGACCCAGTTTGGTATTTGCCAGGAATTGCCCAGCGGCTTAAGGTTGGTGAAAGTGACTTACGTCGCATCCTGTTTCAGCAAACAGGTGGGATGTTCCCGGAATTAGTGACGCGCCCTGATTTACAAGTATTCTTACCACCGATTGGCGGCATCACAGTTTATCTAATTGGTGATCTGGCAGCGATTACAGACCCGAATCGCCTGCTTGCTGTGCGGGTACATGATGAATGCAACGGTTCCGATGTATTTGGATCTGATATCTGTACTTGTCGCCCGTATTTGGTACACGGTCTTGAGGTCTGCGTCCAGACGGCACAGGAGGGCGGTGCTGGGATTATGGTCTATTCTCGCAAGGAAGGTCGAGCTTTAGGTGAGGTGACGAAGTTCTTGGTTTATAATGCCCGCAAACGTCAGGTAGGAGGCGATCGCGCAGATGCCTACTTCAATCGCACCGAATGTGTTGCGGGTGTGCAGGATATGCGATTCCAAGAACTGATGCCCGATGTGCTGCATTGGTTAGGGATTACTCGGATTGACCGCTTTGTCTCGATGAGCGACATGAAATACAACGCGATCGTGAACTCTGGCATCGAGATTATTCAGCGCGTTGCGATTCCAGATGAGTTGATTCCTGCTGATGCAATGGTGGAAATTGCTGCTAAGCAAGCGGCTGGCTACTACACAGAAAAAGCTCTACCTGATGCTGTCACCCTGGCTGAAATTAAAGGACGTGGTTTAGCCGATTAGAAATTGGGGATTGGGTGAAGGGAAGACAAGGAAGTCAATCCTTTTCCTTGTCCTCCTTGTCCCCAGTAGCTAGAGGTAATACCCATCTACTAAAAGGGAGCAGCTTTGAATAATTATGAACAGCAGGTGACCTGCTCTGACGAGCAGCGCTGGGCTATTGCTTATTTGAGAACACCAGTAGCGATTCGAGAACGATGCGATCGCCTTTTTACTCTGGCCTGTGCTGACCAGTTACAGCACTTTCGTTGTGATTTAACTCAGCTAGATAAGGTAGCGAACTACGTTATTAAGGTGATACGCGACGAGTACCCTGATTTGAACATCCCGTTTCATAGTCGCTGGCGGCATTTTGAGGTTGGGAACGTTCCCCGGATTGCGGAACTAGAGGAGAAGTTAGCAGGACTTACGCCTCTAGAAAAAGCCCAAACCAAGTTTGACTTAGCAATCATCAGTGTCTTACTAGATGCAGGC
The DNA here is from genome assembly GCF_014849525.1 of Microcoleus sp. FACHB-SPT15. Taxonomy (NCBI): domain Bacteria; kingdom Bacillati; phylum Cyanobacteriota; class Cyanophyceae; order Oscillatoriales; family Microcoleaceae; genus Microcoleus; species Microcoleus sp. FACHB-SPT15. Next base: position 59,286 of record NZ_JACJNU010000007.1, read on the forward strand.
GCGGGTTCTGATTGGCAGTATCACGAACAAGAAACAGGTATAGTATTTCGGCGTTCTGAAGGGCTAGCTGTCGCTAGTTTCCGGATGTTCTGTCAAGGCGCATTCTCTAGTGATGCCGAAAGCCCTCTGCAAGCTGATGCTCAAGGATTACAAGGATTAACGGTAGATAAACTGGCGCAGGGATTCCAGGTGAGTCAAACCAATCCTCTCCTTGGTGTGGAGGGTAGACTCGAACTCCTACAGCGCTTGGGGCGATCGCTTCTCAGGGAACCCCACCTGTTTGGTCAAGAAAATTCCCGCCCCGGCAATCTAGTAAGTTATTTGCTGGGTTCGCAAGTGGAGAGACAAGGAACAGGCTTCACTGCTTTGTCTTCTCCTTCCCCACTCCCCACTTCATTACCTGCCACTACAGTATTGAGTGCTGTCTTAGAGGGATTGGGAAATATTTGGCCTGGACGATTGGCGATCGCAGGAGTCAATTTAGGTGATGTTTGGGTTCATCCTGCCCTCAAAGGAGAACATCCTAGCGATCAGTATGTCCCATTCCACAAACTTTCCCAGTGGTTAACCTACTCCCTTTTAGAACCCCTACAGGAACTGGGTTTAGAGATTACTGGGTTAGATCAGATGACAGGCTTACCAGAGTATCGCAATGGTGGCTTATGTCTGGATCTAGGGCTTTTAGAAGTTAAGAACACGGCTATTTTGCAAGAGCGTCATTTACCAGGATCGGAGGTAATTGTCGAATGGCGATCGCTTACTGTCAGTCTCTTAGACAAAATTGCAGCAGCAATCCGGCAACAGCTAAACCTAAGTGAGGTGGACTTGCCATTGGTGAAAGTCTTGCAAGGAGGAACCTGGACAGCAGGACGACGAATTGCTGCCCAGTTAAGAGTAGGGGGCGTTCCCCCTCTTCAAATCGAGAGCGATGGAACGGTATTTTAAAGGCAACCTCAAAAAGGCAACCATGCAATTAGACAAGGTAATGGCGGCTGAAGTTACGATCATTGACCACCCTTTTGTACAACACAAGTTGACGCTGATGCGTCAGGCTGACACAAGTACAGCAAAGTTTCGCCAACTTTTGAAAGAGGTTGGGATGTTGTTAGCCTACGAAGTAACTCGTGACTTGCCGCTTAAGTACGAACCCATCAAAACGCCCCTTGCCCCTATGATGGCGCCCATGCTTGCCCCAGAAAAGAAGATGGTAGTTGTCTCAATCATGCGGGCAGGGCAAGGGCTTTTGGATGGAATTCTAGAACTGATGCCTTCTGCTCGTGTAGGGCATATTGGGTTGTATCGTGAACCTACGACCCATGTGGCAATTGAGTATTATTTCAAACTTCCTCATGATGTTGAGCAGCGAGATATTCTCGTTGTTGACCCAATGCTAGCAACGGGTAACTCAGCGGTTGCGGCGGTTGACCGACTCAAGGAAGTTGGGCCAATGTCAATGAAGTTTCTGTGCTTACTCGCGGCACCAGAAGGGATTAAGCACTTTCATGAGCAGCATCCGGATGTGCCGATTTATACAGCAGCGATTGATGAATGCTTAGATGAACAGGGCTATATTTTGCCGGGACTTGGTGATGCAGGCGATCGCCTTTATGGAACGAAATAACTACTAAGCAAGTCAAAAGTTAAAAAGGGAAACCCCCCTGATCAGTAGGCTCTTGGCGGTTACCTGTATGTGAATTAAATGTGCAACAGCTTATTCTCCTGGTTTTTAGCCACTTAGTCGCTTCGTAAGCTTTTGCCGTTCTAGAATGCATGCGTTTTCAGGTAAAGAGGGGGAAGGGAAACACTAGGCATCTTTTCCCTTTTCCCATGGATTGCTGCTGTAATCAAAGGTGCGATCGCTTAGTATCAATCCCTACACAACTTGCTGATAGATTTTCCTCTTTGTATTGAAATTAGGAGGATTGATAAGTTGCTAAATCTTCGTTACAAATTTGCGCGGTATAAGACATACATTTTCTGAGTTGTAGTGATCGCTTTAAGAAATTATTACAAAGACTCTTGTTTATTTAAAGATTTTGTAAAGAACTCGTCCAAAGAGTAGCTGTCAAAGGATTCCAAAAAAAAGCTCTAAACCTTCCTTGACAATGATTAGGGATTAGTTGTAATTTTATCCTATAGCGAAAAATACTTATTGACTTAATGTTTGCCTCTACCTTTAGATAGGATTCAACTAAGGCAATAAGCCCTATGGTTCTTTCTGACGAGTGAGGCTGGATTTTTTTTTCTTCTAATGGCTTCTAGCTTAAGCTAAAAAACTTCTGAAATATGCATAAGTCTGAGTAGGGAGTAATAGGAATGCAGTAAAAATCCTTCTTTTGTAGACCTTAGAGTAGAGTATGTCTCTTTTGTATTTGCGTCGTGAATAGTTCTGAACTGATAATTGACGAATATACTACTGCCTATAGGATCTAATTCAACTTTTATCTTTACAAGCAAGTCAGCCAACGCTTAGGTGTATCTACCATCAAAACTCATGAAAAACATTATTTTGACTTTGGCTTTTTTTCTCCTTAGTACTCCATCTGCTCTTGCTGAGATTATGATCTCTAACCAGGATGATCGTAATTACCCAGCCACGATTGCTATGTATTTTTCTAGCCCTATCCAACTAAATATTGACGCTAACTCAGAGGAGTCATATCCCTGTAAGACTCAATGTGTACTTCATTTATTAGGACTCTACAGTCAAGCCATAACTGTAAAAGAAAATGCTGTGGTCATAATCAGAGGGGGTATAGTCACCGTTAAATAGCTTGTACCTTTTCCTAGATGCAACAGTTTAAAGCCTGAATGCCTGAGGCGATCGCTTCTACACAACCAAAGACTTAACAACGTCACATCAAGCACTCCCGTTGAGTGCTTGATGCTTCCCAATACCTAAAACTGTGATATTGCCTGTGTTGCTGATAATTCAGTGGCACAGGCTGCACTTTCTGGCATGGCATTAAAAAGCCGTGGCTTTATGCCTACGGCAATATTTGATGGTGGGGCTAGGCTTAAGATTTCAAGATGTCAACGTAGTTGCCTGTGTAGCAGAGTCTCTAGCCTTCGGTTCATCGGTAGGAGAAAAGCGATCGCTTATCGAGAGAGCAAATGCTAAAAACACAGTTGTTCCGTTACCCAAGGTACATTGTAGGGAACAACTCACCAGCTTTTGTCCAAATCCCCGTACCGTCTTAGTCTCAGCGGAAATGATACGATGATGATAACAATGCCCCTACAAAGGGTGGCGCCTCAATGGTCAGCAGTTAGGAACCAAAAACTGTAAACAGTTTTGAATTTAATTTTTAACTCCTTGCTCCTACCTATAGTCTTGACGCTCTAACCTCTACCCAGACCTTAGCGAATATTAAGTCTCTCTCCTGCTATGTTAAAAAACTTACTAGGCGACCCTAACGCCCGCAAACTTAAAAAATACCAGCCTTATGTCACCGACATCAACGTTCTGGAAGAAGACATCCAAGCGCTATCGGACGAGCAGCTAAAGGGCAAAACGGCAGAATTTAGGCAGAGGTTGGAGAAAGCGACAACGGATCGCGAACGGCAAGAGTTATTAGATGATTTGTTGCCAGAAGCCTATGCTGTCGTGAGAGAAGCGGGACGGCGAGTTTTAGGGATGCGCCACTTTGATGTCCAGTTGTTGGGTGGTATTGTCCTCCACAAAGGGCAAATCGCTGAGATGAAAACAGGTGAAGGCAAAACCCTGGTTTCTACGTTACCGGCTTACCTGAATGCTCTCGATGGTAAGGGTGTACACATTGTCACGGTCAACGACTACCTTGCCCGTCGGGACGCAGAATGGATGGGACAGGTACACCGTTTCTTGGGATTGAGCGTTGGGCTAATTCAATCCGGAATGGGGCCTGCGGAGCGACAACGCAACTACGCTTGTGATATCACCTATGCAACCAACAGTGAGTTGGGCTTCGACTACCTGCGCGATAACATGGCAACGGCGATGGCAGAAGTTGTGCAACGCCCGTTTAACTATTGCGTCATTGACGAGGTGGACTCGGTACTGATTGACGAAGCGCGGACACCTTTAATTATTTCTGGGCAGGTAGAGCGACCCACTCAGAAATACATGAAGGCGGCAGAGATTGCGCGATATCTCAATCCAGAAGAACATTACGAAGTCGATGAAAAGGCACGTAATGTCCTGATGACTGATGAAGGCTTCGCTGAAGCAGAAAAGCTTTTGGAAGTGCAGGATTTGTATGACCCGAATGACCCTTGGGCACACTACATCTTCAACGCAATTAAGGCGAAGGAACTCTTTACCAGCGATGTGAACTACATTGTTCGCAATAACGAAGTGGTGATTGTAGACGAGTTCACCGGGCGGGTGCTGCAAGGGCGCCGTTGGAGTGACGGTTTGCATCAGGCAATTGAAGCTAAGGAGCGAGTGGAAATTCAAAATGAAACTCAAACGCTAGCAACGATTACCTATCAGAATTTCTTCTTGCTGTATCCAAAACTGGCGGGGATGACAGGTACTGCCAAGACCGAAGAAGCAGAATTTGAGAAGATCTACAACTTACAAGTAACAATTATCCCCACCAACAGACCGCCTGGGCGGGCGGACTTGGCAGATGTCGTTTACAAGACCGAGGCTGCAAAGTGGCAAGCAATAGCACAAGAGTGTTCCCAGATGCATGAAGTCGGGCGCCCGGTACTTGTGGGAACGACGAGTGTAGAAAAATCTGAATTGCTTTCCGGTTTACTCGGACAACTAGGAGTGACACATAACTTACTGAATGCCCGACCGGAAAATGTGGAACGGGAATCAGAAATTATTGCTCAGGCAGGTCGTAAAGGAGCAGTAACAATTGCGACGAACATGGCGGGGCGAGGTACAGACATTATCTTAGGTGGTAATGCTGACTACATGGCACGTCTGAAGTTGCGGGAATACTTCATGCCGAAGATTGTCATGCCAGAGGATGAAGATTCTTTAGCGCCAGTGTCGGTGCCAGGAGCAAGTGGGCGATCCCGTGCTCAAGGATTTGCCCCAGGCAAGAAGGTGAAAACCTGGAAAGCTAGTCCTCAGATTTTCCCAACCCAACTCTCACGAGACACAGAACAACAGCTAAAAAGTGCCGTAGACTTCGCAGGACAAACGTATGGCGATCGCTCTTTGCCGGAACTAGAAGCCGAGGATAAGGTAGCGGTTGCCTCAGAGAATGCTCCAACGAATGACCCAGTTATTCAAAAACTGCGTAGTGTCTATAAAGCAATTAAAGAAGAATACGAAGGGTTTACGACCCGTGAACATGATGAGGTGGTACAGCTAGGAGGACTGCACGTCATTGGTACAGAACGCCACGAATCACGGCGGATTGACAACCAGCTACGGGGACGCGCCGGACGGCAGGGCGACCCTGGTTCCACCAAGTTTTTCTTAAGCTTGGAAGACAACTTGTTGCGGATTTTTGGAGGCGATCGCGTTGCTGGGTTGATGAATGCATTCCGTGTTGAGGAGGATATGCCCATCGAATCCAAAATGCTCACCCGTTCCCTCGAAGGCGCACAGAAAAAAGTTGAAACCTTCTACTACGACACCCGAAAACAGGTGTTTGAGTATGACGAGGTAATGAACAACCAAAGAAAGGCAATTTATGCCGAACGCCGTCGCGTCCTAGAAGGGCTAGACCTCAAAGAACAAGTCATCCAATATGCCGAAAAGACAATGGATGATATTGTCGATGCTTACGTCAACCCAGAACTACCGCAGGAAGAGTGGCAATTAGATCAGTTAGTAGAGAAGGTGAAAGAATTTGTCTACCTCTTACAAGACTTGGAGCCACAGCATCTAGACGACATGATGGTCGGGGATATCAAAACCTTCCTACATGAAGAAGTCCGTAAAGCCTACGACCTCAAAGAAGCACAAGTCGATCAAATCCAGCCAGGATTGATGCGGCAAGCCGAGCGGTTCTTCATCTTGCAGCAAATCGACACCCTCTGGCGAGAGCATCTACAGTCAATGGATGCCTTGCGTGAGTCGGTAGGTTTACGGGGTTATGGACAAAAAGACCCACTGATTGAATACAAGCAGGAAGGATACGAAACTTTCTTGGAGATGATGATCGACATCCGCCGGAATGTTGTTTACTCCTTGTTCCAGTTCCAACCTCAAAATCAATCGCAAGCGGCTTAAGACGCAAAAAGTCGGCGGATGGCGTTCCTCTCCACCTAAAGGGAGGTAAGCTTCCCGCCGACTTTGTTATTTGTTACCTAAACAAAGAGAGCCAAATTTGTGTTCCAGCCCTGGTTCTCGAAAATGTACCTGTGGATCAATTACTCCAGGCAACAAAGTTAAACCAGTTGCGTCTATTTCTCTATCCCCCGCAACTGCCTCTGAGGCAGGGATTTCTGGTGCAATTTGAACAATCTCTCGACCACGAGTTTGGATATCTCCTTCAAAAAATTCACCCTCTGGCAAAAGAATACGAGCATGGCGGATAAACAGACAGGAGTCAGAAGACATAGGAGGATGCTAAAATTCGTCGGTACTTCAGTACTCTATTTAAGCTTGTACAGTTAAATGTAAGAACGTTTCGTTTACATTTGAGGGAATTAGCGATTTCTCTGCTTTGTCCCTCCGCTCAACTTGTGACTCTATGGTAATTGAACGGCTATGACTCGTGTGCAGGATCAAGAGCCTGAAAAGCAGCCCCTACAAAAGGCTGAAAATCCTTGGATAGAAGGACTCAAGACAATTGTTTTGAGTGGTGTTCTCGCCCTAGGGATTCGTAGCTTCGTAGCGGAAGCACGTTACATTCCCTCAGGATCGATGCTGCCAACATTACAGATTAATGACCGCCTGATCATTGAAAAGGTAAGTTATCACTTCCAAAAACCAGAACGGGGCGACATTGTAGTGTTTATGCCCCCTAATGAAGCTAGTCTTTGCTTCGGCGCTCTCCCTACCCCCCAGCCAGGTAATTTTGCCAATCCCTCGTCTACAGATGAGACAAAGCAGAACAATCCCAAGCTCAAGGATGCATTTATTAAACGGGTAATCGGGCTACCTGGAGATAAAGTCGAGGTTAAGGACAGACAAGTTTTCATCAATGACAAGCTCCTACAGGAGAAGTACATTGAAGAGGCTCCTGACTACCAGTTTGGCCCTGTTACTGTGGCTGATAACTCTTACCTTGTCCTAGGCGATAACCGCAATAATAGCTGTGATAGTCACTATTGGGGCTATGTTCCTCGTGAAAATATTATTGGTCGAGCTGTAGTGCGATTTTGGCCGCTTAATCACATGGGTGAGTTGGACACAACGCCAGTTTATCCTGCGGCTTCTAAGTGAGATGGGAATTGGGAATTGGGAATTAGGAATTGGGAATTGGAATCCCCCTTGAAAATGGATGGCACCCCAGATAAGAAATTCTTGTGTCTCGGTACAAGGTGCAACTCAAGACCAAGTTTTTTGTTTATAGCAGTAGCCACAAATGTTAGCGACATTAAGGAGAGCCAAGTTTCCTAGAAGTGAGCCGATTTGACCCAAAGCTGACTGCGGATTGCTATACTAGTGGGCTTCTCGCCCCAAAGAAGCAAGTTTTAGTTGTGTTAGTTTTTCCTCCCTATTTCCTATTCCCTCGGTATATGGGGCACCAAGTTTTTACAACTCGACCTGTGAGCTGTTGACCTAACCAAGGGGTATTTGCGGAGAGTGACTTGAGGGTGTGTCTTTCGACTTTCCATGTTGCTTGGGGATTGAAGAGAACTAATTCAGCCGCTTGCTCAGGTGCGATCGCACCTGGAGTTTGTTGTAGACAAATTGCCGGATTTGTGCTAAGGTGCTGCCAGAGTTCTAGGGCTGACCAGTCTCCTGTCTCAACTAAACTGTGCCAAAGCAGAGGTAGCGCGAGTTCTAAGCCAATTACACCTGCTGGGGCTTCGGCAAAGGGTACGGTTTTTTCTTCGTAGGTGTAGGGGGTGTGGTCAATTGCGATCGCATCAATAATTCCTTCCCGTACTCCTCGAATCAGTTCCGCCTGATCCACTGGATTCCCTAAGGGCGGTTCTAGGCGAAAATTTGGGTCATAATTGCCCAAATCTTCAGTGTTGAACAGCAGGTGCATCCAAGTGGTGCTTGCAGTTATGGGTAATCCCTTAGCTTTTGCCTCTTCGATTAATTGGACACCGCGACGGGTGGAGATTCGCATCAGATGTACAGGTGTACCGATAGCCGCAATTACTTCCAAGAGGGCAGCTAAAGCCGCTGATTCTGCGATCGCAGGATTTCCTGGCAAGCCAAAACGAATTGACTGTACCCCTTCTCGCGCCACGCCATCACCCTGTAGTTTGCGATCCGAAGCCCATAACGCCACTGGCTTACCTAAAGGTTGGAGATATTCTAGCGATCGCCGAATTAATGCCAGATTGGATACCGGATGCCCATCGGCAAAGCCTACCACGCCAGACATGGCTAATTCAGCGAGTTCACTCATCTGCTGCCCTTCTACTCCCAGAGTCAGGGCACCCCAACAAGACAACTGAGGAGGAGCAATTTTTTCCGCCTCTTCTAGAGTGTTTAGTTTTTGCCTAATCTGATTTAACTTTTGATTTAAAGCCGCCAATCCAGCAGGGTTATCCAAGGGCGGCAGAGTATCAGGTAAGACAGCAAGCCGCGTAAAGCCACCCGTTGCTGCTGCTTCTAGGAGTGACAACCAAGTTTCCCGTTCCTCAAATCCGGGTTCTCCAGAATGGCTGTAGAGGTCTACTAGCCCTGGAGCTAAAATTAGTCCTTGACAATCCCGTACCGCTGTATCGGCAGGTATTTCAGAGATTTCCGTTTCAACTGCCCTGATGATACCGTCAGTAATCAGAACATCAGCCAGTTGGTCAGTTCCAGAAACCGGGTCTACAACCCGGACTTGTTGAAGCAGTTCACTATTCATAAGGGCTAGCAGTCTACCACATCAATGGATTTAACCTAGCAGTGTTGAGTGAGTAGCTGCGATAAATGTTGATTAAAGTTAGGGCAGAATCTCCTTACCCAATGCTTCATAACTTTCCCAAGCTGTTTGCGATCGCGGATCAGGATAATCCTTCACCAATATCCCCTTGACAGGTGCGCGTTCAAATGCAACTAGCCGAGGGATTTCTACATCAAACACTGGTAAACCCGACTCTTGTAGAGATGCCCTGATCTTACGCGCAACAGAACTGCGGGGAGGGACTTGGGTCAAGAGGATTTTGAATTTAGCATTCAACCCATCCAGGAGTTCCACCGTTTTGCTAAGGGCATCTAAGTCTAGTGCCTTGGGGGTGCTAGGAAGAATCATCAAGTCGCATCCCTCCGCCAAATCCTTCAGTTCTTCAGGAGAGGGACGCGCTTGGGTGTCAATCACGATGTAGTTGTGCTGTTGGATAAATCTGGGCGCAGCTGCCTCACTAACAACCTTAAAGGGAAGCTGGCTTTCCCTATCCCAAACCAAAGCCGACCGATTCTTATCGGCATCTATGAGGAGAGTTGAACCTTTCTGTTGAAGGTAAGCGGCGATGTGGATAGCGGAGGTGGTTTTTCCCACCCCTCCTTTTAAGCTGACTAATGTGACAATCATCTGCAACCCCAGGAGAAACTACGATGTACGAACACGATTTCGTATCAAACATTTCATATTAGATTAGAGCTTAAATCAGTGTCTAAACAAAAACCTTCACAGGGATATGCACTTCTAGCCCTAGTCGCACTTGCGATGATCTGGGGCTACAACTGGGTCGTCATGAAAGTGGGGTTAAGGTATTCTCCCCCTTTTGACTTCGCCGCGATGCGGGCATTCTTTGGGGCATTGAGTCTGTTTTTAGTCATGATTGTGTTGCATAAACCTCTCAAACCCAAAGCAATTGCTGGAACGTTTTTGCTGGGTATCCTGCAAACAGGTGGTGTTCTTGGACTATCCATGTGGGCATTAGTCAGTGGTGGCGCAGGTAAAACAGCCGTACTCAACTACACCATGCCTTTTTGGGTGCTTCTATTTGCTGGGATTGTCCTTGGAGAACGATTACGAGGGTTGCAGTGGCTTGGTGTTGGTTTAGCGTTAGCTGGATTGGTGTTCATGCTGATGCCATTTAGCCTGACGAGTGACTTGATGAGTAAAGGACTTGCCCTTCTATCAGGAATCACTTGGGCACTGAGTGTGATTGTTGCCAAGAAACTGCATCAGAAAGCATCATTGGATTTGCTCTCTCTTACCGCGTGGCAAATGCTGTTTGGTAGCATTCCCCTAATCTTAGTTGCTTTGGTTGTCCCTACCCCACCGATTGATTGGTCTATACCGTTCATCGCTGCCTTGGTCTACAACATCATCCCTGGTAATGCGATCGCATGGTTACTCTGGCTTTATGCCTTAAGCCGATTATCGGCAGGTGCAGCAGGTTTAGGCACATTGATCATTCCGGCAATTGGTGTGTTGGCAGCTTGGGTACAACTGGGAGAGAAACCCGGACTCAATGAATCTGTAGCAATTGTTCTTATCGTTGTAGCGTTGGCTTGCAACTCTATTCAGTTAGCAAGACAGCAGCATCAAGCGCTTCTCTAGTTTTTCGCTTGTCTCAAAATTTAGCGATCGCTAATTTCGTAGTCTACAGATAACGCTGCAACAACTGGTTAACGAACTCGGCTGCCGTTGTGAAGGTGCGCTGTTCTGGTACACCATTCGCAGCAGGATGAACCCACCAACCTTTGCTAGAATTTGGCGATCGCCACAAATCCAAATGCTCAACGGCTGGATCAGCATAAAAACTCTCCTTACCAGCACCCAAAAGCCCCGAACTCCAGTGCGTGAAATAATCATGGCTAATACGGTGGATTGGAAAATCACCATACAGAGGAACACCCCAGCCATCAAAAGCGATAAATGCTTTAACGTTCCCTCCCAAAGTCTGCCACCCCATAGCGGCAGCAATCGCACCAGCAACACCAGCACTGAAGCTAATAAAAACTACTGGTGGAGTCATTGAACCAGTACGACGCTGTAAAAATTCCAAAATATGAATAGCAGAGTAAGCGGGGTAGTCTTGAGCGGGAAAAAGCAAAATCTTCTGAAACCAGTGCTTGGATAGAGTGTTGGTTTTATCGCCGTCTAACCCAGCTAAAAAGCTTTGCGTCAACTGCGCGTCATGAACACCAGGGCAAACAATTACAGAAGTTTGGGTTAATCCATCATTCATGTTTTTACCAATGGGTTTGGTCGCTTTAGGGTAAAAGAGCGATCGCTTCACTTTACGACACCCGTTTTCTCAACATAGATAGCCACAAAGCCATATTACTGATGATAGGGATAGGGCATGGTAGCTCAAAAAATCTTTTAGCCCACATCCAACCGTTTATGGCATGGATGTGGGCTAAGCTGACAAGCATTCAATTAGGTACGGGCAAATGATTGAAACTCCTCTGGGATGGGCATCTTGCCCGTCCCTTAAATGCAATTTAAAGATTCATCAGCTTATAGTTTTCCAAAAACGTTACTAGTCAGCGTCTTTAGCTGCGGTAACAGCTTATTGTACTAAAAGCTCAGTAAGCCCCACCTTATGCATGAATAACTGGCTCTCTTCATTCAACCCAACAATCATGACCTTCTTATTGAGCTTCCGGTATTTCTGAACTACCTTTGAAACTGCCGTTACAGCCGAATGATCCCACAGGTGAGAGTTGCTAAAGTCAATAATGATTTTCTCTGGGTCTTGATTGTAGTTGAACAACTCTACAAAGTGTGTCATGGAGCCAAAAAAGAGCTGACCTGATATTTTATATAGTTTGGCTCCATTACTCTCCACCGATGTCGTTGTTTTAATCTGAGCAAGTTTCCAGGCAAAAATTAAAGTGCTGAGAATAACACCAGCTAAAACTCCTTTAGCAAGGTCATGAGTCCAGACGACAACAGCCACCGTCAGAGGCATAATCAAGGCTTCACTGACTGGCATCTTTTGCAAATGTTTTAGGGATTTCCAGTCAAAGGTTTCGATGGCTACCATAATCATCACACCAACAAGAGCCGCCATCGGGATTTGTACAACAACATCTTTCAAAATCATGATCGAGAAGAGAAGGAAGACTCCAGCCACAAATGTAGAGAAGCGGCTTCTTGCACCCGATCGCACATTAATGATCGATTGTCCTACCATCCCACAGCCAGCCATTCCACCAAAGAAGCCTGTAACAATATTGGCTATGCCTTGACCTTTAACTTCTTTATTTTTAGAACTTTTTGTGTCTGTCAACTCATCTACAAGATCGGCTGTTAACAGAGATTCTAAAATACCCACAATCGCCAAAGGTAATGAATAAGGCAAAATAATTGCTAGGGTTTTCAGGGAAAAATCTATGTTCGGAAAGTGAAATATCGGTAAAGCACGAGTGATTTCTCCGATGTCTCCCACTCGTCGAACATCCAACCCTGTCACCATTGCCACAATCGTCATAACAACAATGGCAACTAAAGGAGAAGGTATACTCTTATTTATACGAGGAAATAGATAAACAATTGCCAAGGTAGCGGCTACCATTACATACATTTGCCAGGGTTCCCCAACAAATTGCTGTAATTGAGCAGTAAAAATTAAAATAGCTAAGGCATTAACAAATCCAGCAATTACTGATGGTGGAATAAAAGTAAAAAATCGCCCTAATTTAAAAACTCCCATTAAAAATTGAATTATTCCAGTTAGGATAGTAGCTGCAAATAAATATTCAATTCCATGCTGGGCAACCAAGCTTGTCATGAGTAGCGCCATCGAGCCAGTGGCGGCGGAAATCATTGCCGGACGACCACCCGTGATAGAAATAATTGTCGCCACACAAAAAGAAGTGTACAGCGCCACCATCGGATTGACCTTGACAATGGCAGCGAAGGCTAAAGATTCAGGAATCAGTGCAAGTGCTACAGTTATCCCCGCCAAAATCTCGGTTTGAATAGTGGTAAATCCTGGGAGCTTAATCGCTTTCAGCTTCCATTTTCGACCTCTTTTCATTTTGAATGGCTGAGATCTCGCTTTAATGAAAGACATAGTTACTCCTGATTGATAACAAGCTGCCTTAAGTTAATTTATTTTCAATCATTGTTAAGCTTGATTTCAAGGATAATTTGATGCCTACTAATATCTTGATAAATTCTTCATATTATTTGAATAAATGTAAAGTTATGGCAAAGAAATATTTTTTGACCCTTTAATGCTATATCTACTCCCTCTCAACGCTTTTACCCATAACTAAAGCACGAAAGGGCGTTGCTAGTACTAAATTGCATTGAGAGCAGTTACTCCTCACTTGATGGTCATAAATAAAGGTAACTCTCTAAAGAGACTATGGATTTATGGAATAGCGTCTAGAACCAAAACCAGAATCTTTATACTTAGGTTTAATATTGCTTACTTATTTGGGAAGAAGATGTCAAGTGTAATTACACTAAATATCAAGATAATTAACTCTAAAAGTAGAAAATCAAGTAAGCCCAGAATCGTTATAGAACCTTGTCTATAGACCATTTAGAGCCAAGTCAAGTACAGTCTCATTAATGCTTTATAAAAGCATTAAGACTCAATAAAGAAACAGCCTGAAAACTGGACGTTGATAGTTAGAAAATTCTAATAATAAGAATAGCTAAGTAGAAAACTGAAAGTCCTTATCCCATTAGCACTGTATGCAGTGCTAATGGTTGGACAAAAGCAGTAGCTGTGCATTTACTAAGGTTAGAGCTTTGTTGAATTGAATTCAACAACTATAAGTAAATTCTTAAGCGCTAACTCATATTAGAGAACTTGCCCCCGTCCTATTGAATGCAAACGGCTGCTATGAAATCTTTGAGACTCCTGATAACACTCCTTGCGACTCCTTTAGTTCTTTTTCCGATGGGAGTATTTGGGGTTAAACCGCTTCAGGCACAACCAATCACCGAAGCTCCTGATGGCACGGGTACGAATGTTACCCCTGATGGTAACCGCTTTAACATCGGCGGAGGAACTCTCTCAGGAGATGGGACGAATTTATTCCACAGCTTTGAGCAATTTGGACTTACCCAAGGTCAGATTGCCAACTTTATGTCTAATCCTGAGATTCGCAACATTTTAGGGCGGGTTGTGGGAGGTAATGCCTCAGTCATTGATGGTTTGATTCAAGTAACTGGGGGCAATTCTAATCTCTTCTTAATGAATCCTGCCGGGATTGTGTTTGGTCAAAATGCGAGTCTAAATGTTCCTGCTGCTTTCACCGCTACCACGGCAACAGGGATTGGTTTTGATGGCGGGTGGTTTAATGCCAATACTACCGACTACAGCAGCTTAAATGCCACTCCTAATGCCTTCCGGTTTGAGACATTGCAGCCAGGAGCGATTGTTAATGCTGGCAACTTAAGTGTCATAGAAGGACAGAGTGTTTCTCTCGTTGGTGGAACTGTCGTCAATACTGGCACAATCAAAGCTCCAGGCGGCAATATTACGGTAGCCGCAGTACCAGGAACTAATTTGGTACGCTTTAGCCCAGAAGGACAGATTCTCAGTTTAGAGGTAGAACTGCCCACAGATAACCAGTCATTGACAGCACTAACGTTGCCAGAATTACTGACAGGCAGCAATGTTGAGACAGGTTTAACAGTGAATGCCAACAATACAGTGCAAACTGCCTCTGGTGTTGTTATTCCCAACCAAGCCGGAACAGCCATTGCCTCTGGCACGCTTGATGTTTCCAACACTGCCTCAACTGGTGGTAACGTCAATGTTTTGGGAGAGAAGGTTGGTCTGATTAGTGCTAATGTCAACGCCTCCGGTACGAATGGCGGTGGCAGAGTGTTGATTGGTGGGGACTTCCAAGGACAAGGAACAGTCCCAACTGCCCAGCAAACTATTGTTAGTCAAGACTCTGTAATCAATGCAGATGCCCTGGAAACAGGCACTGGTGGACAAGTCGTTGTCTGGTCTGACAATACAACGAGTTTTGCGGGTAACATCAGCGCCCGTGGTGGTGCAATTTCTGGAAACGGAGGTTCTGTCGAAGTATCGGGTAAAGGAACGCTTAACTTTAGTGAAATCGGCATAGTAGATACAAGTGCCCTCAACGGGGAGCGAGGCGACCTACTTCTCGATCCGAAAAATATTACAATCTCTGAGGTTGCTCCACCAGGCTTTACAACATTTGCAGTTAATGATCCACAGTTTGCTGATGCTACTTATGCCTTCGCTGAAGACCCTAACCTCAACTCCCACCTGACTCCTGCCACTGTTACAGCTCTACTGGCTCTCAATGCACTGACCTTACAAGCTAATAACGATATTGTCATTGCGGATAACATTACCAGCACAACAGCCAACTCTCTAACCTTACAAGCCGGACGTAGTATTACTCTTAATCCGGAGGTTGTTGTTAGCTTAGATGGCGGCGACTTTAGCGCCCTAATTAATGACCCCAATGCCGTAGCTGCCCAACGAGAGGGCGGTGATGCCCAGTTTGTCATGGGTAGCAACTCACAAATTTTGACAAGTGGCGGTGCAGTAACAATTAATCATGGCGATCGCACCGCTGTAGGTGGTAACAACGTTGGTGAAGTCCGTCTGGAAACTGGCACAGTTGTGAGAGACGAGAATGAGGAAATCATATCTGGGGGAACAAGAATCCGTTCTGGTACTGGATTTGAGGTTGGTGGTGATATCAACATCACAGGTCAAGGTGGGGACTTCGGTGGTGATGGGATTTTCCTGGGACGTGACACCTTTATTTTGGCGGGTCAACAAGGCGGAAATATTACCCTAAACGGCACCAGTGGTAATGGTAATTTTGCCGTAGGAATCGAGGTTCAGGGTACCATTGATGCGTCTAAAGGAAATACCACACTCACAGGTGTTAGCAATGGGACTGGTACAGATAACGCGGGTATCTCGCTTACTGGCGGTAATGTAGGTGCTGGTCAACAGGGCGAACTGACCTTAAACGGTACAACCTATGGAACCAACAACAACGCAGGCATCATCATCCAAAGCGGTCGAATCTATTCAGTAGACGGAGATATGCGCCTAATCGGAACCAGCTACGCAACTGGCTCCGACAACGCTGGCATCAAGAGCTACAATGGCGCGACCATCATCAGGACAATTGAAGATGGTGATGTCATCATGGAAGGCTACGCCCTTGGTGGCACAGACAACAACTATGGAATTATTACAACGAGAACCCGTATCCAAACCTACGGCGATGGCGGAAATGCCAATTCAGACATCTACCTGACAGGGGTTAGCACTGGTAGCGGGACAGGGAATGAGGGTATTCGCCTTGATAGTCCCAAAACGTCAATTGATGCAAGTTCACACCCTGATAGCACAATTACCCTTACAACGGACGAGTTTGGGATCTCTGGAGACGAGGCAACAACAGGAATGTCTGGTGGCAGCACACTGCGGATACAGCCCTATACAGTAGGGACAAACATCACAATAGGTGGTACGACTGAGGACGCTGGCTTAAATCTCAGCAATCAAGAGCTGGCTATGCTCAAAGATGGGTTTAGCACGATTATTATCGGCAGAGAAGATGGCACTGGTATCGTTACTCTTGACGATACAGCAACATTCCAAGACCCTGTAAGAGTTGCAGGTGGGTCAACCTTAGTCGCCGCCAACACGACGAACACCTGGAACATCACAGGTACTGATCAAGGAACTCTTAGCGGTTATCCCAATGGCTTGACCTTTGAAAATATTGAAAACTTAGTAGGCGGAACTCTGGACGATACTTTCGTCTTCGCTGATGGTGCAACAATCAGTGGCACGATCAATGGTAATGCTGGTACCGACACTCTTGATTACACAGCTTACACTAGTCCATTAGTTGTGGACTTAGGAACAGTCACAAACATCGAAAGTGTGCTTGGGACAACGGCAGCTTCAAGTACTCTGATTGGTGCTAACACAACGAATACCTGGGATGTCACGGGTACTGATGCTGGTACAGTGAATGACACACTTAGCTTCACGAGCTTCGGAAACTTAGTAGGGGGAACTCTAAACGACACTTTCGTCTTCGCGGATGGTGCAGCAACGACTGGTGTGATTGATGGTCGTGCTGGAACTGACACTCTTGACTACTCGGCTTACACTAGTGCCTTGACTGTGGACTTAGCAAGAGTGGCTAATGTTGAAGCTGTAGTTGGGACAACAGCCGCGTCGAGTACTCTGGTTGGTGCCAACACGGCTAACACCTGGAATGTCACTGGCACTAATGCTGGGACAGTGAATGGCACACTCAACTTCACAAATTTCCAAAATCTCAGAGGTGGCAGTGTCAACGATACATTCAATCTCATCGGCGGCGGTACAGTTAGTCAAGTTGATGGTGGGGAAGGTGCAGATGCCCTTGTTGGAGCAAATAGTAGCAATAGCTGGAGGATAACTGGCTCTCGCGCTGGTACGCTCAATAATGCTACTTCCTTTAGCTCAGTTGAGAACATCACGGGTGGAACAGCCGATGATACCTATGCCTTCAACGATGGGGCTAACTTCGACGGCATCATTGATGGTAGTCTCGGCTTTGATACCCTTGATTACTCGCAGTACACCAGCCCCTTTCAGGTAAATTTAGCAGCGAATCAGGCTACTGGAACAAACGGTGTCTTCAACATTGAAAACGCAGTTCCTGTGATTGCTCAACCACCAGTTGAACCACCCGTTGTGCCACCAGTTGAACCACCCGTCGTACCACCCGTCGTACTACCCGTTGTGCCACCCGTTGTGCCACCCGTTGTGCCACCCGTTGTGCCGCCCGTTGTGCCACCCGTTGTGCCGCCCGTTGTGCCACCTAAGACAGTGATTGTCGCTCCTCAGCCTCCACAGGAAGAGGCTCCAGAACGACTACAACTCGCGTGTCCTATACCGGAAGTATCCTTAGAGGTTGAAGAACCACTAAGACAGCCGAGTGGGACAAATGAGGAAATTGCCCGACTGGATGAGAATTGCGACTCGATTCCTGAGTTAGTGATTGAAACAGAATTGCCCTAGAGTTAGGTAAAACACACCTCCGGTGAGAAGCTTCTCACGCGGAGTCACTAGTAGAGACGCAATTGATTACGTCTCTACTTCATTAGTAGGGCTAGAGCTGCAAAATTATAGCTTGCCAATAAATACTTTTTCTGCGGGTCCTGTCATATATACTCGTTGGTCTTGTTCTGACCATTCAATTTCTAGACAGCCACCAGGAAGTTCGACAGTACAAATGCGATCGCTTTTTCCCGTCAATACACCCGCCACGACAGAAGCACATGCTCCCGTACCACAAGCCAGCGTTATCCCAGCACCCCGCTCCCAAACCCGCATCTTCAAGTAATCTGGGCGTACCACTTGAATAAATTCCGTATTTGTCCGCTGGGGAAAAGCTGAATGATGCTCAAACTGGGGGCCAATCGCTTCTAAAGGAATAGCGGCAACATCCTCAACAAAGGTAATGCAGTGAGGATTACCCATACTGACACAGGTAACTTGCCAGGATTGCCCTGCTGCTTCAATTGGGGTATTGATAACCTTGTGTTCAGCCGCCGCTAAAGTTGTGGGAATTTCGGCAGCACTCAGTTGGGGTAGCCCCATATCGACCCTAACTCTACCATTGCTTTCGAGTTTGAGCGTCATCACCCCCCCTAGGGTATGAATATGATATTGTTCCTTTGGCGCATCAGAGGTGCCATGAGTTTTGGC
The DNA here is from genome assembly GCF_014849525.1 of Microcoleus sp. FACHB-SPT15. Taxonomy (NCBI): domain Bacteria; kingdom Bacillati; phylum Cyanobacteriota; class Cyanophyceae; order Oscillatoriales; family Microcoleaceae; genus Microcoleus; species Microcoleus sp. FACHB-SPT15. Next base: position 77,991 of record NZ_JACJNU010000007.1, read on the forward strand.
ATCAGCCCTCTCTAAATCCGAGAGAAACTGCGCTAAACAGCGAATGCCATTACCACACATTTCTGGCTCAGAGCCATCGGAGTTAAAAATCCGCATTGTGTAGTCCGTGCCGTCTTGTCCTGGTAGGGCGAAGATGACACCATCAGCACCAATACCAAAATGGCGATCGCATAATTTTATCGCTTGCTCTGATGTAATAACGGGTTCGGTAGTGACGCGATTATCAATCAGAATGAAGTCATTACCCAGACCGTGGTACTTTGTAAATTCGATTTCCATAGATATATACCTCCACTTACTTAAGGATTTGCTGCATGGCTGAATTCGATCCGGGTCTACCCAGCTTTCGTCAAATTCAAGGCTTCATAAAAGAGGGACAAGAGGTAGAGATCAAACTTCTTACCCAAGATGTGCTACTCGGTCAGATTCGTTGGCAAGATCAGCACTGTATCTGTCTCAACTCGTCCGATGGTCAGCCAATGGTTGTTTGGCGTCATGCCATTGCTTATATCAAGCCACAAAATGGGGACTATGGGAGCCGCGCTCTACAAACAATTGAGTAACTAATATAGAGCTATCAGCTATCAGTGGTCAGCTTTCTAACGGTGGCTAGTTTTCTGAGGCTAATCGCTAGCTCGTTGACTATCCAAAGGGAGAAACTCTTGCAAAGCTTCGCTCACAGGTGCCTTGATTACCGGAAGTGATAGCACAGGTATCTCAGTTCCCTGGACAATCCACTGCCGTAATTGCTTGAGTGGATAACTACCACCGCATAAGAGCAAGTGGTCGCCAGAATGCACATCCGCGCCCCCATCGGGAAAGGCAATAAACTTTCCTTCCCGACGAATTGCTTGGACAGAAACGCCGTATTGCCGCCGGAAATGTAGCTCCCAAAGCGCTTTTCCAACGGCAGGACTTCCTGGGGGCACTTGCACCCACTGTACAGGTGTACTGGCTCCTGGGACTGCCACTCCCCCTTTTGCGAGTTCATTAAACGCCGCAATTTCCTCAGGTTCTCCTACTACTAATAGGCGATCGCCTTTTTTCAACCGAGTTTGTTCGTTAGGATAGTCAATTTCCTCACCTCCAGTACGACGAATCGCGACCAAACTCACACCTGTCAATTGGCGAGTATTCGCTTCTTTTAGCGTCATGCCAGTCAGCGGTGAATCATCTGGCAAGTTGTACCACTTGCTGTTCATTTCCTGCGCTGCCAACTTTAGTTCGCGTGCAATCTGAGATGAAGTTTGAGAGGTGCGTAAGTCCAGGTAATGAGAATCGCGAATTTGCTGCATTTCTCGTTGAATGAGGGGTACGAATAAACCCATACCGCCGAGTAGATGGGTTGCCAATTCCAAACTCGCCTCAAACTCTGGTTGCACTACCTCTTTGGCTCCCAGTTGATAGAACAATTCAATGTCCCGGTCATTGTTAGCACGAACAACAATATCCAAATCAGGGTCTAGCTCTAATGCCCGTTTCAAGCAGAGTCGGCTACTCATCGGGTCAGGCAAGGTGATTGCTATCCCTTTTGCCTTATCTACCCCAGCCGTTTCTAACACATGTAAACTCGCCGCATTGCCATACACATAAGGTATACCCGCTTCTCTTAACTTTTGGATGCTACTTTCCGACTGATCAATTACCACAACTGGATAGTGATGCTCCTGTAACAGCCGCACAACATTACGTCCAACTTGACCATAGCCGCAAACCACAACATGATCTTGTATCGGCAAATCCCCCGACACTTCTTGCGGGATATCTGTTGTGTCGAGATAGCGCTTCAGCCCTTCCCAGCCCTCAATCCAGGTAAAAAGTTTTGGAACTAGCTGCATTACAAACGGCGTAACCACTAGCGTTACCGCTGTTGTCCCCAAAATCAAGAGATAAACCCGTCGGGAAACAAGTCCCAAAGATTGCCCTTCACTAGCCAGGACAAACGAAAACTCCCCAATCTGAGCTAATCCTAAACCAGCAATTATTGCTGTCTTCAAGGGATAGCGGAAGACTTTGACCAACGGTGTGATAATCAAAAACTTGCCGACAAATACCAGTAAAACCAATCCCAGAATCAATTCCAGGTTGTTCCACAGGAAAATCGGGTCAATCAGCATCCCAATTGCGGCAAAAAATAGAGCGGCAAATACATCCCGCAGCGGTTCTACATAAGCCAGAGTTTGGTCGGCGTATTCCACCTCTGAAATCATCAACCCCGCGACAAAGGCTCCCATTTCAATCGAAAGCCCTAACTTATCCGTTAGTAATGCGATCGCCATACAGAGGGTAACGACACCAAGCAAAAATAGCTCTCGACTCTCTGTACGAGCTAAGTGTCGCAGCAGAGGTGGAATTAACCAAATGCCAACAGCCACCGCCCCAGCGGCAAATAAGCCAATTTTTAATAAAGCAAGTCCCACCGCTATTCCGAGTGCTTCCGGTGGTTGATCGAGTGCTGGTAGTACGGCAAGCATCAATCCCAGTGCCAAATCCTGTACTACTAGAATCCCCAGCATCACTTGTCCGTGCGGAGTTCCGGCTTCATTACGCTCCATCAAGCACTTGAGGACAACCGCTGTCGAGGACAAGGACAAAATTGCTCCGAGGAAAACTCCCTGTGGGGGTGAACTCACCCATCCCATAACTAGAGACACCAAAGTTGTCACCAGGATAGTCAAAGCAATTTGTAGTCCACCACCTCCTAATGCGATCGCCTGGACTTTTTTGAGTTCTGCAAAGGAAAACTCAACGCCTAGGGCAAATAACAAAAAAGCTACCCCAAGCTGTGCCAGGGTTTCTATCTGAACCAGTTCTTTAATTAGACCAAGACCTGCGGGACCAACAATCATGCCTCCCAAGAGATAGCCCAACAATGCAGGTTGACGGCAAAGAGATGCCAAGAGTCCACCGACGGCGGCGGCGGCGAGAACAGACACAAAGTCAACGATTAGTCGGAAGTCTTCTTGCACCTGTTTTATCTGAGAAAAGTATTAAGCTCTATTAACCTATAGAATACAAAGTTTTAATGCTCCTCTGTTACTCTGGGTCAGCTTAGAGCAAAAATTCAACGGGAAGCGTTGGAAACAGTTCGTGCGAGATGATAGTCTATCCGCTATTAGTAGCTAAACCGTTGTCAACAAACAGATAGAGGATTATTGACTGTGCCTTCAATGCCTACTTCGTCTCCATCACGCTCCCGCCGAAGCTGGCTTGCCAATGCTAGTTTGTGGGTTCGACGCCAACGCACTAATTGGTTACGAACCAGCCTGACTCTTGGCATCATTATTGCGATCGTTGCAGTAGCGGTGCCAGTACAAGCGGTGCAAGTGAGCCTATCACCGACTAACCCTCAGTTGGGTGATACATTATCCGTGGTCGTTCAACAAAGCTCGACCTTGAACAGCACTCCCATGGTGAAAATGAGTGGGAAAACTTATCCAACTTTTAGCACAAATTCAGGTAACTTCCGGGCGTTATTGCCAACTACACCTCTTGATCAACCAGGAACGCTGCAAATTCAGGTTGAAGGAGGGGGTGAGGTCAAAAAATTGTCAGTACCGCTGCGAAATCGCTCGTTTCCAACACAACGTATCCGGCTTTCCGGAGCAGCCGGACAGTCTGCTACACAGCAGGAATTGGATCGGGTAGCCGCTTTCAAACAACTGGAGACACCAGAGAAATATTGGAAAGGGCCGTTCTTGAAACCCAATAGTGGTGCAATCTCGTCCGGTTACGGAATCCGCCGCTATTACAACGGTGTATTTGCTAAAGATTACTACCATCGTGGTGTAGACTACGCAGGAGGCATGGGTTCACCAGTGGTTGCCCCTGCTGCGGGTCGAGTCGCCTTGGTCGGAAGAGTCTCTGAAGGCTTCCGGGTGCATGGCAACACCGTGGGAATTGACCACGGTCAAGGCGTTACTAGTATCATGTTGCACCTGAGCCGCATTGATGTCCGAGAAGGGGAAATGGTGCAAGCGGGTCAAAAAATCGGTGCTATTGGTTCTACGGGTGCTTCTACGGGTCCGCACTTACACTGGGGTCTGTATGTTCACGGTCTTTCTGTTGACCCAGTACCTTGGCGATTTGAGGGATTTGAGTAAAACTTGTTTTAAGTTTTGCTGAAATTTTCAACGATGACGCGGATCTTGTGTTCATTTGAAGAAAACTTATGGCAGGTTTCCTCTTCCTCGCTGAAAAAGGGAAGCACACTCCAACATCATGAGTATTGAAAAAATCGTAGAACAAGCTCTACAAGATGGTTACTTGACCCCAGTAATGGAAACAGAGGTGGGGCGTATTTGTGACACAGCCTCGGAGCTTTCCATTGAAGAGTACATGGCGTTGGATCGGCTGATGGGGGCACTTCTAACGGGTGAAGTGGTTGCAGTGCCCCGCAAGCAGTTTATTAATGTGATGGAGGAGTTGGTGCTAACAGAAGCGATCGCACGAGTCGCTGAAATTGAAGCGACAAGCGATCGCGTCTTGGATGTCGGCGATATTGCCGCCTACGCGCTGAACCGACTGCCACCTCTATATGCCACAACCGAAGAAGGTGCAAAATACCAGCGTCAGCGAGCAAATGAGGAACTTCATGAGTTGATTACTCAACAAGTCGGTAATGCGATCTCCCGTAACTTGGATCGACCCAATTTTGGCTCTGAACGTCAAGCGATCGGGAAAAGCAGTGGTGGTGATGTCCTCAAGCAGGTGAGTAGCTTACTACAGGTTTACGCACCCAGCTTTGAGCCAAAATCTCCAAGCAATAGCCTTGAGTAGCACTCGTTAGCTGTTGGTTGGAAAACTACAAACAACCAACAACATCCTATTTCCTATTTCTGAACAACAACGGGTGTTCCTTCACTCACCTGCTCATACAAGGCTCGAATATCACTATTACGCATCCGCAAGCAGCCGTGGGAAACTGGCTGACCAATCAGTTGCTCTTTGTTGGTGCCATGGAACCCTATTTGATGCTGTCCATCAGACCAAAAACTGATCCAGCGATCGCCTAAAGGATTATCAGGCCCAGTAGTGATTAGTTCACCCGTGATCGGCTGCTGCCAGACTGGATTGCGTTGCTTTTGTATCACTTTAAAGGTGCCAGTAGGAGTCTCCCAACCGGGTTGACCAACAGCGACTGGGTAGCTTGAGAGGCGTTGTTTTCCCCAGTAGGTGTAGGCACGAGCATCACTCAAATCAACAACGACTTTAGTATGAAGCGAAGCGATCGCATGACCCAGAATTGGGATGGCTGGTGAAACCTGGTTCAGCTTAGGTTTAGCTTGCAGAGGCTTTGGCGTAGGTTCTGGTCGTGCTGCTGAAAATAACACTGCCGCTCCTCCAAAGCAAAGCAGCATCACGCTTGTCTTGAATGAGTTTATGATGCCCATATTCACTCATGAGTGTTCGCAGGCGGCAACTCTACAATATCAAACCAGTACTCGGCTAGCGTATTCATTGCCTCAACTAGCAATTCAAATGTGCTTGGCTTAGTTAGGTAAGAACTTGCTCCTAGCTCATAACTACGACGAATGTCTTCCTCTGATGATGAGGATGTCAGCATGACAATCGGAATGCGCCGGAGCTTAGGGTTAGCTTTAATGATTTGTAGTGCCTCGATTCCATTAATTTTTGGTAGATACAAATCTAGCAAGATCAGATTAGGGTGTGGAGCGCTCACCAACTCGCTATACTGGCGGCGACGCTGTAGATAGTCCAGCAGCTCCTCACCATCTTTAACGATATACAACTTGTAACGTAGACGACTCTCACCGAGCGCCTGCTTGATCGAGATCTGGTCGTCAGGCGTATCTTCTGCTAGCAGAATGGTGATGCGATCTCTAGGATTCCTCACTCTTGTCCTGACTCCTTTGGGCTATTTGGCAATCAAGCAGTTTTTAACCAATAGTAAAGACAATTTTCCGGAAAAATTGCCTTATGAAGAGAATTCTGGTTATAGCTCCCAACGACGTAGACCTTCGACATTGAGTAGAGGTATTATTGTACGCCTGGAATGGCAAAAGGCATAAATCCCGCCTGAGTGGTTACGCTTTGAGTTTACAGTTTTTTTAGAGTTATGAGTTAAGAGTAATGAGCAATAAATTTTTAAAGTCGTTGAGCCGTAATCCTTACCCAATAAAGGATTGTGAATGTTTAACGTCTTTTTCACCTTACTACTCATTACGCTCAAGTAACTTTTTTAAGTAGAACTCACCCGATTGGGGGATGCTCTATGACTGTCATAAAAGAAATGATAGTTGCCTTGTGCTTGCTAATGCTTGCGTACTCACATCTAAAAGGCAATTACAAAGTCGCTGATTGATGCGGGAACTCTATGTGAAAGTTGTGCGTCTTTGGGAGGAAGGATGTTCTAGCACCCATTCCATCCATGAACCAATCGACTTCTGTAACTTGGTCAACCGTTGAGGCAACAGTCCCTCAAGTATCGGTGCAACCCGACAAACTCTCAAACTATGACTTGATTTTGCGCTGTCAGGACGGACTTCGCCCTGATCGGACTGCCTTTGCTGAACTTCTGCGTCGATATCAGTCCCATGTGGATAAGATTTTGTACCACTTGGCTCCCGACTGGCAGGATAGAGCTGACTTGGCGCAAGAAGTTTGGATTCGGGTTTACCGCAACATCAAGCGATTGCAAGAGCCAGTCAAGTTCCGGGGCTGGTTGAGCCGCATTGCTACGAATTTGTTCTATGATGAACTGCGTAAGCGCAAACGGGTCGCCAATCCTCTTTCGCTAGATGCTCCACGTCGTCTGGATGACGGAGAAATGGACTGGGAAATAGCCTCAGACAATCCCAATCCTGACGATGATATGACAACACGGGAGTTCTATGAACAGCTTCGTGAAGCCATCTCAGACTTGCCAGAGGTATTTCGGACAACAATTGTTCTGAGGGAAATAGAAGGCATGGCTTATGAGGAAATTGCTGAAATCACTGGCGTTTCCTTAGGTACCGTAAAGTCAAGAATTGCCAGAGCCAGATCTAGGCTGCAATCCCAGCTTCAAACCTACTTAGAAGCCTAATTTGGGTTTCTTTCTTAAGGACGGTAAGCTGAGGTAGTTGTCAGTTTATTATGGAATCTATAAAATATCCTTGGTTGAGCGCTTGCTATGACTTGGTAGTAGACGGAAATGACCTCTAATTTTGACGCTCGTAAACATTCCAGGCAGGAAGCTGCTAAACAGATGGATAGCCTACAGCGCGATCGCTTTGAATTACTTAGTGCATTTATAGACGGTGAGGTAACAGCAGCAGAGCGTAGACAGGTGCAAGAGTTGTTAGCAACCGACGCGGATATGCAGCGTTTGCACTCCCGCCTGATGAAGCTACGTCAAGGTATGCAGAAGCTACCAGTGCCAGCCGCCCAAACCACGGCTCAAGATACGGCACAGGAAGTCTTCTCTCGCATTGACCATCGCCGGAATCGACGAACCGTCATGTGGGGTGGTGCTGCGATCGCGGCTATGGTTGTTGGTGCCTTATCAGGAATTCTCCCCGGAAGTGATTCACTGGTGCCACGGCTTGCTCAGTCTCTAAACAAAGAGGTGGCTCCAGAACCGCTAGAGATTGCGATCAACCGACCCGTGATTGAGATTCCTAAGGCAGCAGTAGCATTGCCTGAACAATCCCTGGATCTACCCACAGTACCCCATGAGACTAACCAGAATGATCTCAATTAAATCACAGGTATAGGATGCAGGTGTTTGGCTAAGTTGAGACATCTGTAAAGCTCTCCTGGATCTAATAAAAGCCGAAAATCCGCTGATGCTCACTACTTAGACCAGCGGATTTTCCGCGTTGTTAAGCTCAACTCGTTCGGTTAGCCAAGTTTTAGAGACAAAGGGTGAAGGAAACAGTAGAGGTTCCGCTATTTAATATGAGTTCCAAACCTTACGCCACTGATCTCAACGTTCAAGTTCAAGGAAAGGGTTTCCCCATCCTCTGCTTACACGGGCATCCTGGTGCAGGTAGTAGTATGTCAGTTTTTACCCGACATCTATCACAACGGTTCCAGACTATTGCCCCTGATTTACGGGGATATGGCAAGAGTCGCACTCAACTCGACTTTAAAATGACCGACCACCTGATTGACTTGGAAGCGCTTCTAGACAACTTCCGGGTTGAGCGTTGTCTTATATTAGGTTGGTCTTTAGGCGGAATTCTTGCGATGGAGTTGGCGCTAAGACTACCAGAGCGAGTTACAGGTTTAATTTTAGTGGCTACAGCGGCTCGACCCAGAGGAAGTCACCCCCCAATTAGCTGGGAAGATAATTTCTACACTGGGCTTGCTTCGATTGTGAACCGACTACAACCTGGTTGGCAGTGGAATATTGAAACGTTTGGGAAGCGATCGCTTTATCGCTACCTCATCCAACAACACACTCCGGCTGCCTACCAGTACCTTGCCCTCGAAGCCATGTCAGCTTATCTACAAACCTCTACAGCTGCCACTCGTGCCCTCAATACTGCCCTAAAAGCTGGCTATAACCGACTTGCAGAGTTGGAGCAAATTCAATGTCCTTCCCTTGTATTGGCAGGAGAAGCTGACCGACACATCACCGTTGAGTCAAGTCAAGAGACAGCTCAGCATCTCAAAAATTGTCAATGGCACTGCTACCCGAATACAGCTCACCTATTTCCTTGGGAGATTCCCGATCAGGTATTAGGCGATATCGACCACTGGATAGAAGATAATCCTCAGGTCGTCGGGTTAGCTGGGAAATAACCAAGAAGGTGTAGAGCTAGCAATAGATGTTGGGGCAGTAGAAAGTTTGGGAGATGAGAAGAGTAGTTATGATGGCTGTCTACTAAGAGAATGTATTTTCTCGCGCTCACTCGGCTCGCCCAATTCATCAAAAAGTGTTAGTTTTCTTGGTTTACAGCGCCTGACACTAACAACAATGCCTTGAGCGCCTTCATTTTCCAAATCTTCAACATACCCAATCTTCGCGACCTGAGCATCTTTATCACTGAAGAAAGGTCCAAAGTAATAGGTGCAACGAGGGTTGTCCGTAATAATTTCAACCCAAAAAGCCAATCCTAAGAACTGGAGAATCTTGATCAACACTTCTTTCATGCTGTTTGCCTGGAATAATAAGATTCTAATCGGTCTTTTAATACCGTTATTTTTACATTTTGTTATACAACTTCACGTTACTTTTTTCAAAGTATTCTTAGAAAGACTGCCAAGATACAAGAAATTTGACCAACGTTGTCGATAAGCTTCGTATAACACCATAGCGGCAGCAACCGAGGCATTTAAGCTCGGAGTTTTGCCTTGGAGGGGAATTGAGACTAGTTCATCACAACCACGTTCGGTTAGCAAGCTCAAACCATTGCCTTCTGAACCTACTACTAATGCTACTGGACCTTTAAATTCAACACTGTGTAGTACTTTACCGCTACCAGATGTTGTGCCATAAATCCAAAAGCCAGCCGCTTTCAATTCCTCTAAAGCACGACCAAGATTGACAACCCGTGCGATTGAAAACGTTTCTAGAGCGCCCGCTGCAACTTTCATGACGGTGGAAGTCACTCCCACAGCACGACGTTGGGGGATAACTAAGCCCTGAGCGCCCATTGCTTCGGCTGTGCGAATAATTGCCCCTAAGTTGTGGGGGTCGGTGATGCTATCACAAACCAATATCACTGGCTGCTCAGCCGTGGCTTTTGCCTTATCAATCAAATCTCCTAAATCCACGTAAGGATATGGAGCAACTTGAGCGGCAATACCTTGATGGTTAGCGCCCTCTGTAATTTGGCTGAGGCGGCGAGGTTCTACTTCATCAATTACAGTACCATTTGCCTTGGCTTGGAGAAGTAAGGAGTGAAAGCGGGGATCGTAACGCAGTTGGGGAATAATCCAAATCCGGTTTAGCTGGCGCTGATTCTCTAGTGCCGCAATAACAGGATGACGCCCATAGATTAAGTCAGTATCCTCTTCCTGCTGGGGGGCAACAGGTGGCTCGGTTGTTGTTGGCTTAAAATGTTGAGGTTCTTGATTGTTTTTGCGTATCGGCTTGGACACGGTAACAGGGTTGCGAGGTTTGAATGTCCTACTGTTCTTCTCCTGAGAGTGAACAGGCTTCCCTAGTTTCGGCTTCCCCAGTTTCGGCTTCCTCGGATAGCGTTGCTCAAGTCGCTCAGTTTTGTCTTCTGAGGAATGGCGAAGCTTCGGCTCTGAGTTTTGGGAACGAACAGGCTTTCCTGGCTTCGGCTTCCCTGTAGAGCGAGGCTTGTAGCGGTCAGTGTTTTCGTCCTGAGAACGGGAGAATTTGCGATTTTCACGCGCCTCATGCATCGGCTTCCCTCGCTTTGGCTTACCAGGAGTGTGAGGGCGGCGGTTTTGATTAGCCATATTGTTAATAGTTGATGATTTAATGGGGATCGAGTGGTAAATGCGCTAACAACTGGGTTAGACGTTGGGGATTGGTCAGGTACAGGTATCCAATTAAGGTTTCTAAGCTAGTTGCTTGCTGATAGATTTCCGGAGCGAGACGTCGAGGGCTTCCTGCCGTGGCATTGCGTCCGCGCCGCAAGATTTCGAGTTCGCCTTCAGTGAGGTGGGGAGTGATTAATCGCAGAGTATTGGCTTGACTCTCTGCTCGGACTTGATCCACTACATGATCATGATAGTTATTAAGGCGCTTAGGGGGGAGCAGATAGCAGGTTCGGATATAAAGTTCATAAACAGCATCTCCTAGATACGCCAAAGACGCTGGTGAAACTTGTTGAATTTTAAAGTTGGAATCAGCGACATTACTCAAGAGCTTAAACCGAGCTTCCGCCCATGAGAGTGCTGATTCAGTTTCTAAGATGTTTGAAGGCTCTTCCTCCTGTGATGTCACAAACTCTGCCGACCTCAACCTTATAAATTTTAGCGTTGCCAGGAATTTTTCATGGCATTAATAAGACTCAAAGACAAGCCACTGAGGTTCCCGATAGAATAAGGGCGAGCTTGAAAGCCCGCCCTGACATTTGTGTACAGTTTTGTCAGCTACCCTTTACATTTTCCAAGGCTTCTTCAACAGAAGGTTGCAGCGAGAGAAATTTTTCTAGGCGAACCAGCTTGACTGTTTGAGTCACACGGGGATTCGTTACAATTTGCAATGTTCCCTCAGCTGTTTGAGCCTTCTTCACTAACTGCACTAAAGCGCCCAATCCAGAGCTATCGACAAAGTCGATCTTGGAAAGATCCAAAATAACGTTCGTTGGGCCATCATCAATATGTTTGCTAACGACCTTGCGGAATGTAGCTTCCGAAAAGGCATCTAACAATCCAGTGAGGCGGAAAAGTTGGCAATTTTCCCTGACTTCGCGAGTGCCCCTTAAGCTGACTGTCAGGGTTAGTGGCTCAGGAATAACACCCTCCTACTGTAGCGTACTAACATTTTTATTTTTGACATTCCCCTTGGCAACAAGACTAAGGCTATAACCGGGGATTCTTGGGCTGATCTTACCTCTGGCAAACAGATGATTTGTCATCCAGATTTTAGATTAAGAAGTTTCCTTTGGTCGTTGCCGACCCAGCCTCAAGCTTAAATTTCGGTGTGCCCCACCGTATCTGCCTATTGTTATAAATAGGCTCACACGGCGCTTTACACGTTCCAAATCAGCTTAAGGCTTTCTTCGGAGGTACTCTAACACCGTATGCAATAGTATAGCGAGAAGTTCCCGTCTACTTTAAAGTAACCCGCTGTTTTTGGCAAGGCTTTATATTACCTTTAAGTCGCACTTTATAAAAGCCGTTTTAGTTTTGGCTCCCTTGAACTGCGGTTTGACGATGCGATCAGCTTTGCTGGTGCGCTTTGCGCGATCGCATTGATTGGACAAACTGCTCGAATAGATAGTCAGCATCGTGAGGTCCTGGACTTGCCTCTGGGTGGTACTGCACCGAGAAGAAGGGCAACGTTTTGTGACGCAACCCGGCTACTGTACGGTCATTCAGGTTGAGGTGAGTAATTTCTACTTCAGGATTTAAAGTATCAGCATTAATTGCAAAACCGTGATTCTGGCTAGTAATTTCTACCTGCCGCTGTAACCCTGCTGGGTGATTTAAACCCCGGTGACCAAATTTGAGCTTAAAGGTTTCCGCACCCAAGGAAAGACCGAGAATTTGGTGACCCATGCAAATGCCAAATATGGGTTGCTGACGCTCTAATAAGGCTCTTGTCGTGGCAATTCCTTCACTAACAGCGGCTGGGTCGCCTGGGCCATTGGAGAGAAAAATTCCGTCAGGGTTGTAATTGATAATTTGCTCAGGTGGTGTATCGGCAGGAACCACAATCACACGGCAACCATAGCTTGCCAAACGCCGCAGGATGTTACGTTTCATGCCAAAATCAATCGCTACAACTGTCAGGGGTTCATCCTGAGTCTCATCCAGTACAGGGCGAAACTCCCAGATGTCAGCTGTGGGGTCAGACCACTCATAGACCTCTTTCGTTGTGACTTCCCGAACCAGATTTAATCCTGCCATGCTGGGTGCCGCCTGAACTTTTTTGAGCAACTCGGCAGGGTCGAGAATGTCTGTGGAAATGCCACCGTTCATGGCACCGGAGGATCGAAGTTTAATGGTTAAGGCTCTAGTATCGATCCCGTAAATTCCTGGGATGTTATGTTCCTTGAAGTAGTCAGGCAAGGACTGTGTTGAGCGCCAATTACTGGGACGACGAGCAATGTTACGTGCGATCGCACCCCGGATTTGAGGGTGTGCGGATTCTTCATCCTCTGGGTTAACACCCGTATTGCCCAATTCGGGATACGTGAAGGTGACAATCTGACCACAGTAGCTAGGATCGGTTGCTACCTCTTGGTAACCCGTCATCGCAGTGTTAAACACTACTTCTCCAATGGCAGTACCAGTAGCACCGAAAGACCAGCCTTGGTACGATGTTCCATCTGCTAGCACGAGCAGAGCAGGTGAAGCCGCTAAAACAGGCATAAGCAGTTGATAATTGTGAGTTGTTAGTTTTTAGTTGTTGGTGGTCGATAGAAGGACATGAGGAACAACTAATCACTGACGTGTTATTATCTCATGGCTTTAAGGAGACTGGCAGGTTTTTAAGCCATCAATTGTTAGCAGATGATAACAGCGATCGCGTAGTACAACTCGACTGTCTCCTCTCAAAGGAGGAGAGTTTAAAAGGCAAGCGTATTACCTCAGTCTGTATGTTTAAACTGGAATATAGATAGCTCATGAGTAATTTTAAAGTGCATGTCTTCTCATGAACGTGCGGCAATTGTGCTGCTTTCAGGTACCCTAGCCTTGCTCAATGTGGCTTGCAGCCGCATCACGGCTGTATCAAAGCCCCATGAACCATCACCAGTTGCCGTCTCTTCAACTGCAAGTCCTGTTGCGAAGCCATCGGCTAAGCCCAAACTAGCAGCGACACCGACAAGTCAATCCCCACTTGCGGCAAAAGAAGCTTATGAACGGGCATTGGATGTTGCCTACAGTGCAGCAACCATTAGTCAATCCGCTGAGTCTTCCGGCGATTGGCAACTGGTGAGTAGTCGCTGGCAAGAAGCGATCGCGTTATTGGGCAGCTTGCCCCCTTCTAGTTCTTATCAGGCGATCGCTAAGCAGAAAATTTCGGAATATCAACGTAATTTGCGTATCGCTCAACAACTCGCGACTCGTCCGCTTCCTGATTCTCCGGCAAGAACTACAGTAGCAACAGCCCCCCGAACTGTTGTTGAGCAAGCGACTCCCCCCACCTCGCCAATTACTAACACGCCAACACCCAAGACGAACTTAATCCCCGCTTCTGCTAAGTCGCAGGTGATTACAGTTCCAATTAAACGTCGGGCTGGTCGAACACCAGTTATCGAGGTGATGTTTAATGGTGGTCAGAGGTTTGAGATGATTGTCGATACTGGCGCTAGTGGTACTGTAATTACACAAGCTATGGCTGATAGCCTTGGTATTGAGCCAGAGGGTGAAGTGATAGCGGATACAGCTAGTGCTAAAGCCGTAAAGTTTCCCATTGGTAAAGTTCAATCAATTGCCGTTGAGGACGCAGTGGAAACGAATGTTCCTGTCGCGATTGGTGGCTCTGAGCTGGATTTAGGACTGCTTGGTCAAGACTTCTATGGGAAGTATGATGTCTGGATTAAAAAAGATGTTGTTGAATTTCACCCTCGTTGATTTAGTCCAATCAGCCCTTAACGTATCGCGAAAGTCCCCACCTTCAAGACGAGCGGGTCATATCAAGCCGGAGGCGAGTAACCGCAGTGTCTAAGGTGGGGTGGCGCTTCGGGGAACCGGAGGTACGGAGGTTCCCATGCCCTCTGGAATGGGAAGTCGGTCAATCCAGTCTTCAACTGCTTACACCAAAACGATTGCAAGTTGCTGAGTGCAGCGCGGCGGAAATAACTATCCAGTTAGACATTGGCTATAAGGCTTACTGTACAAGCAATGTTGCTTCTACCTTCTGCCTCCTGCCTTCTTGCACTGAGTGAGTTGCCCCCAGACCCATGTACTGCGTACTTGCTGCCATCATCGCGAGAACTGGGACTGGGTCTAATCAAGACTGCCTCGAAGGTGCGATCGCTTCACCTAAAACACGTTTGGTGTCCAGCTACCATGTAGACCGTAAGGGACGTGATGCTTCAGGTGGAGTCGTGCCACTGGTCCTCGATTGAAGTCACGACCATCTAAAATTACGACATCAGACCGATGGCGGCTAGCATCATAAACTAATGAAAGCACCCAACCGTCATCTTCTTCAGTGCCATCAGGTCGAGGAACGAAAATAGGCTCACTGACATAACCTTGGGGTGCAGCACTCCAGAGTTGTTGTTCGCCTGTTACTGCATCCAGTTTGAGAAGTGCTTGTAGGGGTGCATTCCCGGTTGGATTATGAGCAGCCCCCATGAACAAGTAGCGGTAGGGGTGTCCGACATGGTTGGGATGAACGTAGGGAAACTCGCAGCAACGCTCTTCTAGTAGGCGACGTTGTACAGTTTTGTCATTCAAGTTTAGGGTAAACCGCCACAGTTGTCCTGGTGCGATCGCATCAAAATCAACCTCTCGGAAATCGCTATTTGCCTCAACTTCCGGAAAAGACTCATAGCAAATTGAGTCAATGTAAATCTTGTCATCTTGTTCAAACGCATTCGCATGGTGGAAGACAAAACCCGATTGCGTCTCTAGAATCTGGACTGGTTCTTTGGAATTACGGGGAATCACCAAGATACGGGTAGGCTTTTTCGGCTCAAACTTCACGCACTCCCCCGCACCCCTAAGCCCCAATGCAAAGGGAATCGGATTGAAGCTAACGGGATTTTGGAAGAACAGGCAGTAATTTGGCGTAATCGCAAAGTCGTGAATGAAAGCAAAGCCAGGAACACTTCGATCTTGACTGTGCAGGAGTTTGCCTTGTGGGTCAAACTCATAGATGGTAATTGTCGTGGAAAGACCTGGTTTAATCGCAAAGTTAACCAGAACCGGGGAACCATCATCTTGTTCACAATTAGGGTCAATCCTGGGGTGGGCAGCAAAGGCGTTCCCCTCTTCCAAAAGACCGTCTAAGTGATCTTTCCCTAGCGTACCAAGGGTTTTTGGGTCTAAGCGGTGAGGTTCTGCTGCTTCCCACAAGGCAAGGAGTTTGCCCCCCCAGTAGATAATATTGGTATTGGCAATATTTTTGAGTTGGAAGTCAAAGGCATTAGCTAGCCAGCCTCCTGGCTTTTGGGTACCAAAAACGCCTCGATAAAGAATTTTTCCCGCTTGCTGTTCTTTAAGGTAGCCTTCGGTCCGAATAAAGCGATTGCGGAAGTGGGCGCGACCATTATCAAAAGCGATCGCACAGATCATTCCATCTCCATCAAAGGGATGATGAATACGCTGACCATTTACTTCCAATAATCCAGGCCCATTACGAAACAAAGTCCCCTGTAACGATGAAGGAATCTCCCCTTCTACCTCATCAATCCAATAGTCATATTCATTCGGCTGCGATAGATAGCCTTTTTTCCAGTCATTGCGCTCATAAGGCACCGAAGAGACAGGTACCGAAAAACGTTCTTTAATCGGTAAGTTTTGCATGATTTTTTTATCAGTGAGAATAGTGCTTAATTATTCAACAGGTTCTTCTAGGGGCTGTGAGGCTACGGGAGTCCTCATGAAATCTGGCACCAAGTCAGGCAGGAAGGGTTGTTCTGCCTGGGAGCCTAGGGCATGATGTTCAAAAACTTCAACTTGGGGCATTGCCCGTCGAGGGTCTACAGATTCAATTTCAATTTGTGGGTCAGCAGCAGGTAGCCAGCCCAAAAATGGTAATGGTAATAAACTTGAAGCGTTTGTAATTACCACTAACAGCCAAAGCTTGTCAAAGTTTGTTTCTGTAATACCCAGCCAGTGGGTTAGTAAGGCTCCCAGTTCGTGAGATAAAAGCCCTGAAAGGTTCCAGACTGACATCAACAGGGCAAACAAGGTCGCTTCTACCCCCGCAGGACACAATCGTGCTGAAAGTATCAGAACTGGCATAAAGGCAATTTGTCCCATCACGGTGAGGATGAGGCTATCTCCCAAACTGAACCAGTGGTCGTCTATGCCCAAAGACCGATTTGTGTGGGTAACAAGGATTAGAGCCGTCATTCCTAATAGCGAGGAAATTACCGTAGTCCAACCCATGAGAATGCGGAAAGGAATGTTCTTCAGAAAGCGCTGAAACAGCCAAATGCCACATAGGGAAGCAAGGCTAGTCACTAAGCGCACACGCCCTAAAAATTCTGGTTCAAAGCCCAACTCATTGGTTGTGAAATAGAAAAATGCTGAATCTGCTGATGGTGTCGCTTGCCAGAGGAAGATGAAGGCGGTAGGCAACCAAATTGCTTTTTGGGTAATCGCACCACGTAACTGTTGGATTTGGTTCCAAACAGTGGAGGGAGCGGGGCGTGAGTTTATGGGTTCTTCGGCAATGAACCAGGCAACGGCTGAAACCAAGAGAGGGAACGTTGCGGTGATAGCGAAGACCGTTTGAGTACTGAAGTGTTGTAGTAGTAAACCACTCAAGTAAGCAGTGATTAAGCCGCCAACGGCTGAAGCACCCCAAGTCAGTGATTGCAAAGAACCAGAGTCGCTGAGTGATTCTTCCCGCGCTCGTTCCACAACTAGTGAGTCTACAATCACATCACTAATGGCAACAGACAAAGAACTCAGGAGAATTGCCCCGGTTGCCGCCCAAGCGGTATCAACGACAGTCGCTAGACTCAGCCAAGCGGCTGTCCCCAGTAGTCCAGATAAAACCAGGTAAGGGCGTCGTCTGTAACCGAATATGGGCAGTCCATCTGAGAGAAAGCCAAAGACTGGCTTAATCACCCACGGTAAAGCCGCAATACCCATTAGGGCAGCGACTTGGGCTGGACTGAGGGAAAGTTCATCTTTAAGGAAAAAGCTAACCGCTAGACGTGCTAAGCCAAGGATTCCTTGGACAAAATAGACGATTAAGATGGCAACTAACTCAGTCGTTGGTTCGTTGCCAAAGAATACTTTCTCTTTAAATGATTCTTTAATTTTCTCCAATCCGGAGGGGGAAACAATCATGTAGTTTTTTTAAGAATTGTCGCCATTCATAATCATACACGCAGCCTTATGGGGGTTGTAATCGCTAGAAAGTCAGAGGTTGGTGGAGAAAGGCTACAACAAGAGCTATGAGCGTTACGAATGTTAAGGAACAGTAACCCAGTAACTAGCAGAAGTATTTAGAGCGATCTGCACTACCTGGTTATTGCCCCCCATACCTCAGATGTAATAATGTGGTATATGTTTTTGCCAACATCTTTTTTGTTGAGTGAGCAACTGGGTAGATTAACCCCTAGCATCAGCCCTCAAGCATTTGCTCTGATAGCGTTGTCACAGTTGCGAATAGTGAAGAAACAACATTAGGGTTATCTGCTGTCATTAGAGTTGCCAAAAACTTTTGTAGAGAGCCATCTTTTTCCAGCCCGCTCAAAACTTGTTTTTGCTTCAGTGCTGTCAATCAGGCTAGTGAGACATTAAAACATTTATGATCTTCAGCATCGCTCGAAAGATTGGTATCTACTTGCCTGACCTGAGTAGTATGCGAGTCGTTGCAGCCGCAACAATCACTGTAACGGCAGGTCTTTTAGGAGTAAGGCATCTCGGTGGACTTCAGCATTTAGAACTCGTCGCTTTTGACCAACTCGTGCGCTTACGGTCTCCAGAAACAGCACCAGACCCTCGAATCCTGGTCGTTGAAATCACAGAAGACGATATCCAGCGTCAAAACGCTTGGCCGATCTCTGACGAAGTTTTAGCGAAGCTGTTGAGGAAATTACAAGCCTTGCAACCAGAAGTCATTGGTTTAGATCTGTATCGTAATATTCCAATAGAACCGGGACATCAAGAACTAGTTGCCCAACTCAAGCAACCGAACTTAATTGCCATCCAAAACATCGATACCCTGGCAGGAACACCAGCACCGAAGGTTGTTTCTCCTGAGCGAGTTGGTTTCAATGACCTAGCGATTGATCCAGATAATGCTGTTCGCCGCAATATTTTGTTTGCTGAGAGTGATGGTGGTATTCTTTATTCCTTTTCCCTGCGTCTTGCGCTTGCCTACTTGCAACAGCAAGGTATACAACCTCAAGGTAGCAAGAGCAATTCTGAACACATCCAACTCGGACCATCAGTCTTTGTACCCATCAAGGAAGATTTTGGTGGATATCAATCAATAGAAGCAGAGGGCTACCAAGTTTTGCTCAATTACCGTTCCGCTAAAAATGCGGTGCGGGAAGTCTCATTGAGCGATGTATTGTCCGGGAAGGTCGATCCCATTTGGGTGAAAGACAAAATAGTGATTATTGGCTCCACAGCACCCAGCCTGAAGGATATGTTCATCACTCCTTACAGCCCTAGCCTCAAAGAAAGCTACAAAATGCCGGGAGTGTTGATTCACGCTCAGATGGTGAGCCAATTCCTTGATGCAGCCACAGGTAAGCGATCGCTATTTTGGTCGTGGTCGGAATCACAGGAAGTCTTATGGATTATCGGCTGGATTACCACTGGTGGGATATTAGGCCGGATAGCGAGTCACCCCCTGACGCTGAGTATTGGCTTTGTTCTATGTTTAGGTACGTTATTTGGTAGCGGCTTCTATTCGTTTACTAGTGCTGGATGGATACCACTCGCCGCCCCGGCATTAGGATTTGTCTTGACAGTGGGTACAGTTGTCAGCTTCCGATCCTATCAGGCACAACAAAAACAACAAATTGTGATGAAGCTGTTGGGGCAGAACACCTCACCGGAAATTGCTCAAGCGCTTTGGCAAGGACGCGATCGCCTACTCAAATCGGGTAAGCTTCCGGGAATCCGCCTCACAGCAACAATGCTCTTTGCTGACATCAAAGACTTCAGCACCATCTCCGAACAAATGACTCCTGAAGCCTTGCTAGAGTGGCTCAACGAACTCTTAGAGGTAATCACCCAGGAAATATTAAACCATCAAGGAATCGTCAACAAGTTTACAGGTGATGGTGTCATGGCGGTGTTTGGTGTACCCACCTCTCGCCTTCTCAAGACAGAAGTTGAAGCAGACGCCAAAGGGGCAGTTGCTTGCGCCTTAGGGATTAGCGATCGCCTTGAGAAAATGAACCAAAATTGGCAACGTCTTGGCTTACCAGTGGTTCAGATGCGGATCGGAATTTTCACAGGACCCGTTGTTGTTGGCAGTTTGGGGGGTAAAGACCGCTTGGAATATGGTGTAATTGGCGACAGCGTGAATATTGCCGCCCGTCTCGAAAGCTGTGAAAAACATCGCCAACCTACCAACTGCCGCATCCTCATCGGCTACGAAACCCTGGTTCATCTCCAAGAGCAATTTGAGGTTGAACCATGGGGATTATTAGCTCTCAAGGGCAAACAACAAATGGTAGATGTTTACCGGGTTTTGGAACCACAACGGATTGGCACTCCCCTGGCTAAAGCCGAGGGGATTCTAGTTTCACAGACAGAACTTGCTCTACCAGAGTTGCCTCAAGTAGAGTAGAGGCTCCATCTCCACTAGCTTGACTTCCCGGATGCCCTCCGGTAGTTGCCTTAAGCAAAATGTTTTTTGCTGCGTTCCAGTCCCTGTGCAGAATCAATCCACACGAGCAAACATGAGTCCTGGTGCTAAGGGAGTTTTTCACAATCACCTTACACTGACTACATTGTTGACTCGTGTACTGGGGGGATACGGCAACAGCCAACCTTCCGAACTTGGCAGCAAAATGCTCTATCCACTGTCTGAACTGATACCAGCTAGCATCAGCAATTGACTTCGCTAAACAGTGGTTCTTAATCATATTCGCTACCCTTAAGTCTTCGTAAGCTACTAGGTCGTTAGACCTGCATACGTTTCGCGCTAGTGATTTCGCGTGTTCATTCCGTTGCCTACTTACCCTTAAGTGTTTCCTGGAATACTTGGCTCTTGCTCTCTTGCGACCTGATGAACCTTTTTGCTTCTTGTATATTTGACGCTGTACTCGTTTGATGTCAGCTTCAGCCTTCCTCAAGAATTTAGGATTGGGTTCTTGATGTCCATTTGAGTCAGTGTAAAACGACTCAATACCCACATCCAAACCAAGCTCATTACCTGTTGGAGGCTGAATATCAATGCACTCAACATCAACCACAAACTGACAGTAATATCCATCAGCACGACGCACTAAGCGAACTCGCTTGATTGACTTGACCGGATAGGAGTGAATGTCCCATTTCCCAAGAAGCTTAAGTTCACCAATTCCCTTCTTGTCAGTGATGGTGATTCGTCGCTTGCTCTTATGAAGTGACCATCCTGATGTCTTGTACTCAACCGAGCGGTTGTCTTTCTGGAACCTGGGGAATCCCTTCTTTCCAGATTTCTTGGATTTACAATTCTCGTAAAACCGAGAGATTGCAAGCCATCCACGCTCAGCAGCCGCTTGTACTGCCATTGAGTTGAGGTCTTTAACAAAGGGGAACTCGTTGCGTAGTTCTGTTGAGTAACGATTCAAAGCAAAGCGGTTGATTTTGGCATCCTTCGGCGTATCCATCCAGTAACGGATAGACTTGTTCCGAACAAATTGTACTGTTCGGATTGCTTCGTCAATAGCCTTATACTGATTTGCCTTAGCTTTGACTTTGTACTCTAGAACTAACACTGATTCGACCTCTCAATGACTTAATCTATTATAGTAAACGTGTAGCCAAGCGTGTGTACAGATGAAGACAGAAAGACTTGATATTAGGCTGACTGACTATGAGATGCGGCAGTTAAACGAAGAGGCTGATAGACGGGGGATGAACAAATCTGAATTGATTAGAAGTTTAATTGCTCGTTTTCCCGCACCATCTTCCAAGGCAGGCTAAAGCCTGCTTGCCCTTTCATCCCCGGTCTGAAGACACGGGGTTTTCAGGTATTCTCTTTATAAACCGTTACCTGCTGTCGCGAATGAAAGCAAATTTTAGCCAGACAAGCTTTAACAAAGTAAGTCTCTACCTCAATTTAAAACTTTCATCCAGTTGTTGATGCGAGTAGAAATTGATTTTGTAAGCTGGTATTTACGATACCACTTTTGAAAAGCTTGTTCATACTCTTCACCTTGTAATTGGTAGGTGTTCCAAGTATTTAATCCAAGGGATAGGCTCCAAAACAATAAAATATACAAAGACCAAGAAATCTGACCATTGCTGAGGAAGTTCAGCCCCACCAAAAAGCTATTGATGATTAAATATTTGCCAAAACGTCTTTTTAATTTGCTTTGTCGGTAAAGATTAAAGTCGCTACGCTTCTGTTGCTCTCCTTTCTGAAGTAGCCAGTCCCGTTCTGCTTCTAGGAGGGTTGCTGTAGAAATACCTAATTCATTAGCAATCTCTACAAGCTGCTCATGGGAAAATTCTTCGACATTATCCTGACGCGCGATCGCTAAGTTTAGGATTTGCTGGATATCTTCTTGCTGGTAAGAGCGTATGATTTTTGTTTCAAAAACAGACATAATTTAGTTATCAATAGGAGAAGACTTTTCGCTCTAGAGATCTAATGCGGCTAAGGCACAAAAAGCAGAGCTTATCTTAATTATGCCGATGCTAGCAGGGATACCACAGGTAATTGGAATTCCCAAAACCGAACCGCAGCGGACGGATTTTACGACAGATGATAGATGAGAGCATCTTTTACATTTCGTTACGATGGAAATAAGAGATGAAAGAAATAAAACGTCTCAGATATAAGGAGAGGTAGTCCATATGAATGGCAGTATTCGTGTTGGTAATTTATTCGGGATTCCTTTTTATGTGCATCCTTCCTGGTTTTTAGTCCTAGGCTTGGTGGCATTCAGCTACGGAGGTGAATTGGCATCTCTCTTCCCAGGATTAGGCGCTGGACTACCTTTGCTTCTGGGATTTGTTGCTGCTTTATTGTTGTTTGCCTCAGTTTTGGCACATGAACTGGGACATAGCTTTGTCGCGATCCGACAAGGAATTGAGGTTAAATCGATTACACTGTTTCTCTTCGGTGGAATGGCAAACCTCGATAACGAGTCAAAAACGCCTGGTGAAGCATTCTGGGTTGCGATCGCAGGCCCAGCCGTTAGCATCGTCTTGTTTGGTCTCTTAACAGCCATCAGTATGGGGGCAAATCTCTCAGGACCATTGGCAGCAATGGTTCAACTGGTTGCTTACATCAACTTAGTTCTGGCACTATTCAACCTGATTCCGGGCTTACCCCTAGATGGCGGTAACATCCTCAAGTCGCTGGTTTGGAAGATTACAGGCAATCCTTACAAAGGTGTCGTCTTTGCCAGCCGCGTTGGTCAGGTTTTGGGGTGGATTGGAATCGCTATTGGACTACAAGCGATTTTGGGTATCAGCACTTTCGGTAGCTTCTGGACACTGTTGATTGGTTGGTTCTTGCTACAAAATGCGGGTCGATCTGCTCAATCTGCTTCTATTCAAGAAAAGCTAACAGGTCTGAAAGCTGAAGATGCTGTGGCTCCCAACAGCCCGATTGTATCTGCTGACTTGTCATTAAGAGAGTTTGCCAACAACTACATCATTGGTAAGGCTGAGTGGCGCAGGTTCTTAGTCACCGACGAACAAGGTCAACTCCTAGGTGCGATCGCTGTTGATGACTTGAAAACAGTTCCTACCTCCAACTGGCCGATTACTCCAGTCAGAGAATTGATGCAGCCTGTAGATCTGTCTACAACCGTTCAATCTGACCAGTCACTCTTAGACGCGATCGTGCTTTTGGAAAAAGCCAAACTCAATGAAGTGCCTGTCGTTCGCGACAACGGTGTGCTTGTAGGAATGCTGGAAAAAGCTTCGATCATCCGCCTCATTGAGCAACAAAGATCGCAAGCTAAACCTGCTTGACGAGCAATCTTTGAGTAACCTTTAACTAGCTTTCCTTGGACAAAACATCTTTGCAAATGTCCAGGGAAATTTTTTGTGCCTAAGTTGTCCGTTATATTAATTTCATTAAAACTTGCGCTAAATACTGAAACCTTGATCCGTTAATGTTTCCCTTCTGCCTTCTGCCTTCTGCTATCTGTCTAGACGGGATACAGTCGATCTAGTTTCAGAAAAGTTTGCAGCAGCATATTCGATCCTTGAATACATTGCTCAGGTGAGGTGTACTCATCTTCAGCATGGCTAATTCCAGCACGACTGGGAACAAAGATCATTCCCATGTCAGTGAAGCGTCCTATTTCTTGAGCATCGTGTCCTGCACGACTCGGCAGATGGCAATAGCTCAAGCCCAATTCTTCACAAACTTGAACAATGGTATCTATGATTTTGGGCGCTGATAGGGTCGGCAGCACATGCAATGCTTGGTGCATGACAATTTCAGTTTGAGTAGTAGTTGCGATCGCTTTAAACTCCTGTTCCATCTGGCTAATTAAATTCTCTAAATGCTCTTGGGAAAGGTCGCGCAAGTCAATTTTTAGATCGACTTGTCCAGGTACAATGTTCACTGCATTCGGTGACACATTAAAGTAACCGACTGTTGCCACCTGTTCCCCTGGCGTTTCAGTACCCAGTTTATTGACAGCCAACACGACTTGAGAGGCAGCAACGAGCGCATCTTTTCGCATATTCATTGGCGTGGTTCCCGCGTGGTTGGGTCGCCCTGTTACAGTTACAGCGAAACGATACTGTCCGACAATGCCTTTGACAACACCAATCTGAGCGCCTGTACTTTCTAAGACACCCCCTTGCTCAACGTGCAACTCGACGAAAGCGGCAACCTCAGTGCGATCGCGTTTAGCAGTTGCAATCTTTGACCAATCGCCACCAATCTTTTCCAGACAAGTCTGAATCGGCGTACCATCATTGCGACGGTAGTATTCTGGGTCATTGACAATCTCACCCGCCATCGCCTTACAGCCAAGTACGGTACACTCTTCATCAGTGAAAACGATAACCTCAATTGGGTGATCGAGTCGCAGGTGATTCTCATGCAATACCCGCGCCACCTCAATCCCTGCTAAGACTCCCAAACAGCCATCATAGCGACCTGCTACTGGAACGGTATCAATATGTGAGCCAGTTGCCAGTGCCGCAGCACCTTCATGTCGTCCGGCATACTTGCCGATAATATTGCCACCTGCATCCGTGCGAACCGTCATCCCTGCTTCAATCATCCAAGACTGAACAAGCTGACGAGCGAGTAAATCTTCGGTGGTGAAGGCAACTCGACTCACACCCCCATGGGGTAATTTGCCAATTTCTGCGAGTTGGGCAAGGCTGCGATTAAGGCGATCGCCATTTACACTCAGTAAGGGAAGCACTTCCATCGATGAACTCCTGATATTTCTTTTATATTGCCTGGATCGAGAAGCTTGCCTTGTGTTCAATGTTGCTCATGCCACTAATTCCAGTAGACGGAACTTAGCAATTTGGGCAATCTCGCTGAGGGCAAGTTCCATTTCGGCATCTACTGGATTTTTCAATCTGCACTCAAACGCTTCTATAAGCGTCGCTTTCGTGTGGTTCTTCACCGCAATAATGAACGGAAAGCCAAACTTGTCTTTGTAGGCTTGATTGAGCAACAGAATGCGATCGTATTCTTCTGGCGTTAACTGATTTAATCCGATACCCGTCTGCTCTTTCACGGAAGCTTCTGCCATTTTTGCCTTACTCCCTAAATCTGGATGGGCGCGAATTAACGCCAGTTGCTCAGCTTGACTCATGCCTTGCACCACCTCCACCATCTTTTGATGCAGAGTATTCACATCGGTAAAAAGGCGCAGAGTCCAGGCTTGTTGTGCGATCGAGGGTGTATGCTCAAATACGGCTCCTAATGCTTCAACAAAAGCCTCTTCATTCATCTGGTTGAGTTCAGTAATTGTGTAGGACATTCATTAGCAAAAGAATAGTTATAGCAGTCGAAGTATAGATTAGGACAACAACGGAGGCTATGACCCTTAGCCAGAGCTATTTGGTCAAAAGCTGACCGCTGAAAGCTGACGGCTGCTTGCTATAAAGGGCTAAAGTTGAATTCAAACTTCAACAAAGCCTAAAAGCTAAACTGAGTTCGGATATTCCCAACATAAACTGTAGGGTTACTCTCAAAGTTGTTGGGATTCCAAATTGTATAGAAGGCTGGAACAATTGAAATATTGTTATTAATTGGGTAACGGTAAGACACCTCCAACTCGTACTGTGTACCACCATCTCCACCAGCAGCAAGTAAGAATTGCCGCCCTTCTAAATAATCGTGGGGAACGACAAATGAAATCACACCCAACGCTCCTTCTTTACCCAAGTTAGGAAATCCTAGACCTAATTGGAATGCCTGAACTCGAATCTCTCCTTCTGAGCGATCTGGATTAACTGGATTAATGTCTAACCTACCGTAGGAGTATCGTCCAAACACACCTAACCCATCGGTAATCAACCAATCAAAATTGGCAACAAATGTATCAGCACCAGAATCTCTGAGTTGACCCCCAAACCCATCATCGGCGTAGCCATAGGGAAGGGGTTCACCGACTGCTCCACCGATGAAGCCGTTGTAGGGTTTCAGGCTGGAACGAGCATAGATCAGCCGGAGGTTAAAGTTACTACTGGGAGAGTATTCAAGTTGAGTGCTAATCGTGTTGGAGCTGTTGAATAAACCATCGTTTGGATTGCTGGACGTATTAAATATGGCAGGATTCAAAAACTCTGTGTTCTCTGCCAGATAGCCAACTGTCAGTTTCAATGGTTTAGCGATCGCCCAATTGACGACCGCACCCGAACCTCGGTCAATTGCATTCAATAGTGTACTGCCATTAGAGTTGAAGCTGGTTGCGCCATTGAGGAAGAATGTAAAGCGATTTGCATCAAAATAGCGGTAGTAATTTAGCCGGGGACCAACAGAAACTTGAATGTCTTCGCCAACGGGAAACGAATAGAACAACTCACGCAGTACAACGTCTCCGGTTGTCGGTGTGCCTGTTTGATCTAAGAAGGGAGTCCCCCAAGAGTTAAAGAAACCAGCAGATACTAACTGATTAGCGGGGGAATTTCCATTACCTACAGCAAGTTGGGTAACAAGGGAATCTTTTCCGGTAAATGAAGTGGTTAGCGTCAAGAAAGCGTAATAGCTAAGCGTTGCCTCAGGCTGCTCTCGTTTAACACGAGTTGAACGGTTGTTAACATCTCGTATAGGTGGAGCAAAGGCACTATTCGGGACGTTGGGGTTGCGTTCGGCGAGGATATCGCCAGAGGGAAACGCTTGCGTTAAGTTAAACCAGACATCGCCCCTGAGTGTAGTAGTGGTTGAAAATTGCCGCTCTTCTAAAGTGGCAGTACGGGTTTCTAGTCCATCTACGCGATCGCGTAATGTTGTTAATTCTGTGGCAAACTCTTCTTGCAACCGTCGCAGGGTTGCTAGATCGTCTTGTGTCACTAAATTGCTTGTTGCTGAAGTAGTCACCTCAGTCAGGCGAGCTAAGCAAGCATTTAGACCAACCGCAAACTCATAGCGGCTTAAGCTTCGATTACCACGATATGTTTGGTCAGGGTAGCCAGCAATACAACCATACTGTTCGACAAGAGATAGTAGTGCCTGATATGCCCAATCACTCGGTTGCACATCTGCAAGTTGAGAAACAGAGGTCACTTGTCCCATGACTGGTTCAACAACTAGAGAGGACTCATCTGGTTGTGAGATAGGCTCATAGCGAGTTTCAAATGAATCGACCACAGGCAGACCTCTCTCCAAACCTCTCTCCTGCAAGGAGAGAGGCTTTGATTTCTCCCCTTCCCTCGTAGGGAAGGGGCTGGGGGTTAGGTTCTCATATTCGGATGTAATTACCTGAAAACTGCTGTCAACGGCTGTTTCTGGCTCTAAGGAAGTTTCTGAATTCTGGACAACCTCGATTGGCGATCGCTCTTTAGTAACTGTATCTGACTCCTCTATCTGTGCAGGTTCGGCTGTTGCACGTTGGGCAATCCCAACATACTCGACAATTAAGACGACTAACAGTAGTTTCCATACCTTGAATTGCACCACAAATCTCCTCACACTTAATTGAGAAAAAGAACGGGATGAAAAGTTATTGATCGCGCCTATCTCATGAGGCGCAATCGGAAGAAATTAACTGCCGCGATAGGTACTGTACGACCACGGTGAAGCGAGTAGCGGTACATGGTAGTGAGCAGTAGGATCGGCAATACCAAACTGAATGGGAACGCGATCGAGAAATGGCGGATCGGGGAGATTGGGCATCTTCTGAGCAAAATACTCACCCACGACAAACACCAGTTCGTAAACCCCCACGTTAAATTCATCATTGATGAGTAAGGGTGCATCGGTACGCCCATCGGCATTAGTTGTAGTGGTTTTTAGCAAGGTTTTCTGACCGGATTTGGAATCCACAGACCACAGTTCAATTGCCAAATTAGCTGCCGGACAACCGTGAACTGTATCAAGGACATGAGTTGTGAGTTTGCCCATATTTTGAGTTCTCCAGTTAGCTTGGCTCAGCCTTTATCAATGCAAGGGACCAGCAAGAATCGTTTTCGAGATGGCATTAATAATGTTGGTTCCATCTTCATCTTTCAGTGCCTCATACCATTGCTGGGTCTTTTCGGGGTCTTTGCCGTGAGTCATATCCGATCGCTTCCGTGCGCCGAGAATCACTTGAGCCGTTCGCTCCTTACGCGCTGCTTCATAACGCTTGAGCGCATCTTCAACGCTGAGATTCGTAGTTAATAGACAGTTAGCCAAGACCAAGGCATCTTCCATTGCCTGACAACCACCCTGTCCTAAATCTGGAGCAGTACTGTGTCCGGCATCTCCTAACAGAGCAACTCGACCCTGAGCTAATTTCTCCAAGGGTTCAATGTCGTGAATTTCCACACGATTAGTTTTTAACGGATCGAGGCGCTGGATTAGAGTTTGGACAGGTTCAGCCCAACCTTTGAAGAATCCAGCGAGTTCTTCCCGACGCTGTTCGGGTTCACTGACAGTGCCTTTGGGTAGGGGAACATCAAAAAAGAAATAAAAGCGATCGCCTCCTACTGGCATCATTGAGGCACGCTTGTGTTCCCCAACATAAATCACCCAGCTATCTTTTGGAGCGAGATCGTCACTGATCGGAACCAAGCCATTCCAGTTGACATAGCCAACATAGCGGCGTTTGGAAGCATATCCCAACAGATAACGACGCACCGTTGAGTGAGTGCCATCTGCCCCAATTAGAACATCACCTGTGGCTTTGTGTCCGTCTTCAAAAATCGCTGTGACGCTATTTGCATCTTGTTCCACTGCCACACATTTAGAGTTGAGTTGAACATTCTCTGCTCCAAATGCATTCAGCAACATTTGCTGTAAATCGGTTCGGGCGACCGGATAAGGGCACTGTCCTACCTGCTCAACTAAAGGTAAAAGACTAAAATCAGTCAGTTTTTCCCCAGTATTGCTGTAGTACGCCATTCGCTCCATTTTGCCGCCAATATTGGCAATCTCCTTACCCAAGCCCAGCCTGTTGAGGACTTTCACCCCATTTGACCAAAGAGAAATTCCGGCTCCTGCGGGGCGTAATTCACTAACCTTGTCGTAAATTTCCACCTCGTAGCCAGCCTGACGCAACGCAATGCCAGTCGCTAAACCTCCCATTCCGGCACCGATAATCACGACTTTCAGGTTGTCCATGGGTGTTTCTTCCTCCTTAGTTATTGATGAAACCCTGACAATTACTTGAACTAGAATTTCAATTCCAGTAAACTGTATAAATTGGTACAGAAATTAATTCAACGGCTTATTCTTTTTATTGCTGAATTAATTCCTGACCGAGTGATCGCAGAAACGGTAGTAGAGAAAAATGCGATCGCCAAGCGTTTCTACTGAATCGAAACGTAACTCGCTACACGATTACGAAGTAATGACCAATGAAATTTCAACATCACAACTCGGCTAAAAAATCCCACTGGCAAACCTACAAAGCCTTGGAACTCATTCCTGACTCCACACCAAATCCTCAAGCTAACAAACGAAGCTTTGCATTTGGACTCAATCATCTCTGGCGAGTCGTTCTCATCACACTCACGGAAGAGATGCTTGAGGAACAACAAGTCGAGCATTTAGAACGGTGCTGGGCGCTGAATGCTGATGAACTGGCTACAAGCTCGACCGCGAATGGTTGGCGTAGACTCTGGTGGGATATCCTGACACAATAACGTTACAAGCCCATTCATCTAAATTTAGCTATCGAGTTCCGATTCGGCGGATTGCTCAACGATAGGACTATCCATCTGCTTAGGCAGGAACGCATTCAAAAGAATCGCCGTTAGTCCACCCGTGGAGATGCCGGACGAGAAGATGTTCTTGATGAGTGCTGGTTTATCATTCAGAATTTCAGGAACGTAAACAACACCTAAGCCCAGAGCGAGGGAAGCCGCTACGATAATCAAGGCGCGACGGTCGATTTCTGTTGACGCAATAATATTGATTCCGGCGACGGCAATGGAACCGAACATGATGATGGTTGCACCACCGAGTACGGGTTGAGGGAGGGCTTGAAAAATTCCGCCCACGATGGGTAGCAAGCCCAAAACGGCAAAGATACCCGCCACATAAAAGCCAACATAGCGGCTTCCCACTCCAGTCATCTGAATTACGCCGTTGTTCTGGCTGAATGTCGTGTTGGGGAAGGTGTTGAACACGGCAGCGAGGAGCGAGTTTATTCCATCCCCCAATACACCTCCTTTGATGCGACGGAAGTAGAGGCTTCCTTTAATCGGTTGTTTTGAGACAGCAGAAGTTGCTGTTAAGTCGCCAATCGTTTCAATGGCAGTAATGAGGTAAAGCAAGATAAACGGAACAAACGCGGCGAAGTCAAACCTCATTCCATAACGAAATGGAATAGGCAGACTAAATAAGGGCAGCCGACCCAAAACACTGAAGTCTACAAGTCCCAAAAATATTGAGATGATATAGCCGACAAACAAACCAATTGCGATCGCGCCCATTCTCAAGTATCGATTTCCCAATACGTTGAGCAGGATGATGATCGCAAGAACTAATCCTCCCAACGCTAGGTTTTGACTACTCCCAAACGTCCCATTCTGCTGAGCAACAACGCCTCCTGCAAGACTGATAATTCCGGTTTTAATCAAGCTCAAACCAATAACCATCACCACTGTGCCAGATACAACTGGGGTAATGATTTTTTGTGCAAGGTGAAGGAAGCGACTCAGAATGATTTCAATAAACGAACCAAAGAAACATACACCAAAAATCAGGGCTAAGGCTTCTTGGGGGGAGCTTCCAGCTTGTACCGCCGCTGTTCCAACTCCGATGATCGGCCCTAAAAAGGAAAAGCTGGTTCCTTGCAGACTCAGCAACCCAGAGCCAACCACACCAATTCGTTTGCACTGAATGAATGTGGAGACACCTGAAATGAACAACGACATACTGACGATGTAACTGGTTTGTGCCGGATCTAAACCCAGCGCATTGCAGATGATTAATGGTGGCGTGATGATGCCAACGAACGCTGCAAGGACGTGCTGAAGTGCGACAAAAAAGGCTTCAACTACTGGTGGTCTATCATCTAAGCCATAAATCAGTTCAACATAGGCTTTTGCTTTGTTCGGATCTGGAGCTTCGTCTACAGCTAATTCTTGATTGGACTGCGCCATATCTCCTCCTTTGAAGGTGCAAGTTTCTAACTTTCGGAATCACAAACTTGTTGCTCAGTGACCTGGATTGTGTTTTACAATCCATTAATTATGTATGCTGTATACAGGTTAAGATTGTATGCTGTATACAATGAACGATGAAATTGAAAAATAAAGTATTTGAGGATACAAATTGCCAAATTGATCAACATCTTGCGATCGCTCTTTAGTTGTACCAACCGCATCTGGCAAAGTGGCAGTTCTGTTTACGCAAATGCCCTTTGGGCAGTGCCTAAGGCAATCGTGCTTTAAGACTCGTTTAGAGCGATCGAAATAACCTTGATCTTCGTAACACGATGCATGGGTTTACTGGGTTTCTCAGCCGTTATCAGTTCCTCAGCATTCACCGACAAAGCTGCGGCAACATGAAGCGCATCTATGGCAGACAAACCCAACTGACAAGCCTCTTGAAAGGCATCTGCAATAACTGATTCCTCCGCTTTAACTCAATGAGTCACAGCATCAAAAAATGCTTGATAAAAAGCGGCTTCAGCCGTTTTTTGGTTGTAAATTGCTTTGGGTAGAACTTCCAGCTTGACAAAAATGCTGGAGGCAAATTCTCGATTGGGGTCATCTAGAATTGCCATTGCTCTTGCAGCAACATCATTTTGCCCACGGGCTGCTGCAATCAACACACCTGTATCAATGAAAGTACGCTTCATGGAATGTTCTAGCCGTTTTCGCCTCGACGTTCAGCTACTTCCCGATTGACTTCTTCCCAACCTAGAAGGGATTCACCCGTAGCAACAATTTGCTGACGAATTTGAGAGAGTTTCCTGCCTAAGGAAGGGTGTTTGCCCTACTTCTACTGTGTTAGCTGAGAGCAAACGCTCGTATTCAGCGATGGAAAGCATAACCACCTGAGGCTTCCCCTCAGATTCGATCATGAGAGGCTGCTGCTGTTCAACAACGTGCTGGATCAATTCACTAATGTGGTTACCGACTTCTGTTGCGTCAATTGCTCGTGACATTGCTAACTTCCTGATTGCTCTGTTCTCAAGGTTAACTTGTTGGAATGGCAGGACAGCGCTTCTTGCTTTACAAAAGCGATCGCCCTCAGGTTTTTCTGTAAGCTGCGATCTGATGCAGCTCTTCTCGCTTGCGCGATCGCAAGTCTCTAGATTAAGTAGAGTGAAGCGCGAAACCACGAGCTTTTTATTATGGAGTCCTTGCCTTAACCTAATGTTATGAGGAGAAGGCGAGCGTACTCAGATGTAGATGTTAAACACATTATTTACTTCGCTTTTTGCTAGGCATAGGGGGATTGGCTCCGCGCAATGGAACTTCCACGAAGACGCAATCGCCTTCAGGTTTTTCTTGCGGTTGTTCATCTTGGAATTTTGAGTCATGAGATGAAATCTCAGATGGTTCGCTTTGCCATTGGCAAACTTCGCATACAGTCATCTGAAACAAACGTTCTTCTTCGGTTGTTACATACTCAGTAGATAACCGATATGACGCACATTTAGGACATCTATCTGGAACACCATGTTCATATCTAAGTATTAACAATGACCATGCAGATAGAACATGTCCTGTAGCCTTGTATGCAAAATAAGCATCAAATTTTGTCGCTGAATCGGCGTGGGTTAGCCAATTTACAAGCTCCCATGTAGATTTGGCGATTGATTTTAAGTAACCCCTTCGTCTTTCTGCACTTGAACCAGCCGCTATCGTGTTACCAATCAAGTCAGTCCATCCATTAAAGTCGCTAGCTTTAGGCAGAGTAGTTTTGTTCTCCATTTTTACTATATCGGTGGACTCTTTTACGAAACTGATTAATGCTTCACGACATCGCATACCAACAGACTGAAATTCTTCTGCCTCGTCGGCTTCGGTTGCTGCTTCTGCCGCTTGTTCCCATTTTCTCCATGCAATAGGAAAACGCTCCGCCTGTTCGTTTGACGCGGTGCGTTCATGCCGTTCCATAACACGTGCTGTTAATCCAATATGGAAAGAAATCGCCACATCCATACTGGGGAATTGCTTTTGTGAATATAGATTAGTTGGAGAAGACATTACCCACCATCTTTCTACATTTGTATGTACATCCCAAATGTCAATTTGCCTTCCTAAAACCTTTTCAGATGCCACCTTTTCAAGATGTTCAACGGTTTCATCAGGGACATGCATATAAATATAATCAACTATTTCTTGGCGCTCGTGTTCTGCATTTTTCATTTTCGTTTCCAACTCAGTTGTTTATGAAGAGGTTTGGGTTTGTAGAAAGCACCAAATCATAATTAGATGGTATTCATACGTGGGCGGGAATTACAGGAATTTTGGTTCTTGCTATAGGGTGAATTTTAGAGGTTGGATAGAGTGCTAGCGAATCCCAATATCTTTATTTTGAAAGACAGTGAATGATGGGTTCGTACCTCAACCTACCCTATGAGTAGATAGCGATCAAAAAATGGTTTAACGGCATAGTTATACTGTACGCGGGCACAAACAGCTAGTCGGTATTTGCTGCCTCTTCTTGATCTACGAAGATAATTTTTCTGACACCAAAACTCTTTGTAGTCTTATAGCCTGATAAAATTTCTTCTTTGGTAAACGGGATAATAAATTTAGGTAGAATCTGAATCTCATGAGTTGTTATAGTTGTAAAGCCTTCCCACTGATTAAGAGCTGTAAAATCTGCTGGATATTTGAACTTAACTTCTGAGACTCCATTCATAAACTGCAAAGTTGATTGAATGTTTGAAATAGAAATTGATGCTAAACGTAGCCCCAATGCAATATCCTTTGGATTCCAGTTTCGGTGTTTTTCCTTAAGATAGATGTGATATTTCTCCCTTCCAATCTTTTCCTTGACAAGGAAGCTTGAACCAAATTCACTATCAGACACTATCTCCATTTTGTCTGCTGGTAGAGGTACGCCTGGTTCATCTGGAATACCAACACTCAACTTGAAGCCCCCTGAGCGCACCCTTAGCCCGTGCTTGATGCTGTTGTACTCTTCACTATGTCCCTTATCCAGAAAATCCTGAGCGAAATATGACCAGATTTGAGCAAAACCTGCCTGCACTGCCGATTTTTGTGCCTCGTTTTCAAAATGACAGTGCTGAAATATAAATGCACAGACAGAAGACCAAGTGGGGGATTCAACACCTAACAAGGAAGATATCGACTTTTGAGTGTGAATCTTTTCAACAAGTTTGCGAAGCTCCTCATTCTTATAGGTATTAATCCAAGCAGGTACACACCAAGGAGCTTGAATAGCAGCGCAGATGAGAGCAAACAGAGTTTCAAGTGCCTGAGAATAGGTTGTCCGAAGTGCCAGAGCGGCATATTGCGACTCTTTATCAGTAGATTTGTCTCCCTGGCTTAGAGTCTGCCAGTGAACATTCCCTATGTAATCAAAGTAGCCGGGGTCAATAGTTTCAAGGAATTTTAAGGTTTTTTGTCTTATATCCTTATCCCAAATACAAAGCGGTCGTTCATCTACAACAAAGAACCGATATTGAAGGTTTAAGACATTTGACACTATTTCATTTGATTCAGGCTCTCGCCATTGCGCCTTGGCAAAAAACTCCTCCGATAAGGGTGCAATATCAGAGGTATCAATATCCTCATCAGTCATGGCATCGACTCTAGCCCAGTCGGTTTTTGAGGTATTGCTCATAGCGTTTTCGTTCATAAGATAATGCTTTTCGTAGTGAGATGATGCGAGTTGTTTCGTCGTCAGGCTCAGTGTATACAACAACTACGACTCGTCCATCTAGTAGCCCAATACCAATCCATCGATCTTCGCCATAGTCTTCTCGCTCATCGAGGCCGACAAGCATTGGTAGATTGAAGACACGAGGGGCATCAGCGAAGTCAAAACCATGTTTAGCAATATTAATCTCGTTCTTTCGCTCGTCCCACTCGAAATTCATGGACTCAATCTAACACCCATAATGACTTAGTATCCCCTCATCCCCTACTCAACAAAGACACAATATACTGATTGAGACTCACATTTTCCCTGTCAGCCTGCTCAGCCAAACGACGATGCAAAGATTTAGGCATCCGCAAGAGTAACTTACTACTGTAGGTATCATCAGTACTGGGCAAAGGAATCTCATCTCCAGCTTCGTAAGCAGTTTCAATCCACAACTCCCGCGCCTCATTAATGTTTGCGATCGCTTCATCCAGCGTTTCACCTTGAGTTAGACATCCAGGCAAGTCTTTAATCTGAGCCACATATCCCCCCTCGGAAGCCGGGTAAAGTGTTACTGGATACTGAAGATTCAAGTAATATTCCAAGGGCTGCTTCTCAATTTGCTTGTTCTTGTGGTTCAGTGTCTTCATCGCTCCATTCTTCCATACAACCCGATTGAGTAGAGCGATCGCGCTCAAGTCAAAAGTCTCTCGACGGATACCTGGATGTCTGGAAATGCCAACGGTGCGTGAAGCGAAGCTATCCCGAAGGGAATCGCCCCTTCACGAATAACCTGTTGTGTAGCGTACTGACCATTCTGAGGCTCTCGCAAGACAATCATTTGCCTAGAAGATAAATCCAAGATCCAATACTCTTGAGGGATTTATGTTGTAATTGTTATTGATGTGTAATTTCGCGAAACTCCTTCAAAAATTGGCGAAATAGGGGATGATTCCAGGAGTCATACCGATAGTTATCAATTGTTTCCAAGGGTCTTAACTCCATCATTGTTGCTGCTAAAAAAGCGCCATCAAAATTTCCCAGTTCATCAGGTCGGATATCGCGTTCAACCACCTCAATTCCTAAAGATTGGGCAATATCAAGCACTGTGTCGCGGGTAATACCGGGGAAAATATTCGGAGTCAGCGCTGGAGTAATTACAGTGTCTTTTTGAAGGAGAAAAAGATTAGCAGCAGTGGCTTCGGTGATTCGACCATCTTGGTCAAGTAGAATTGCATCATCAAATCCACTCTGTTGCGCGGCACGACGGCTTAAGTAACTGTTGACATAGGTTCCACATATCTTCCAAGTAATTGGAATCGCATGACCTGAAACGCGCTCAAAGCTTGAAATGTGGCTTTTAATTGGTTTGTCTACATCCCGTGCGATGGTAACCCCCAAAACGGTCACATCCACGGGCATTGTTTCACTAAAGTTTAGGTAAGCTCCAGCACGGTAAACAATCGGTCTGATGTAGTAATTAGTTTGAGGTAGTTCATCCAAGAGTGACGTAATCCCTAATGTCAGGTCTTCGTTCGACCAGGAGAAGGCAAGCCCCATCTGCGTAGCAGCGTGACGAAGGCGGTTTAGATGTGCCTCTAGACGATGAATGTAATAGCGATCGCCATTCCAGTAAGCCATAATGCCATCAAAGACACCGATGCCAAGGTGCAGCGAATGGCTAGCAATGGAAGGTGCAGCTTGTTCGCGTTGAACCAGCTTGCCGTTATGCCAAACAATTGGCGTAGGTTCAAAAAACATTCAGAAATTATAGGCTAGTTTTGGATTAGTGGGACTTAGACAAAATCTGAACGACAGATAGCTTAGAAAGACACAAATGAAAGTCAATAGGGGACAACCAAAAACCAACAACTAACCACCAACCTCTACCTTTTGCCAAGCCAATTTTGCCGCACCCACCATCCCAGCTTGATTACCCAACTCAGCCGTGAGTAGCTGTAAACCAGCACGGGAACTATAAAGAACTCGTCGCTCGATTTCTGCTAATGCTGCCGGGAAGAAAAATTCCGCACTCGCACTAACTCCACCACCAATGACAATGGCTTCTGGCGTTAGGACATAGATGAGACTCGCCAAACCAGCACCGAGATTGCGCCCGTAGCTTTCCCAAAATTCGAGAGCAAATTTGTTGCCTTCTCTTGCCATGACACCGAGTACATTCGGTTCTTTGCCAGTACAACGGCGAATTGCTTGAACGGAGGCGTATTGCTCTAGAGAACCCTGATTGCCGCTATTACACATTGGTCCATCGGGGTTCAAGGTAATTAACCCCAACTCACCAGCCGCACCCTGATGACCTGTGAAGAGTTTCCCATCTAAAATAATTGCGCCTCCAACACCCGTACCTAAAGTCAGCAAAATCAGATTACGAAATTGACGCCCCGCACCTAGCCAAGCTTCTCCCAAGCCTGCACAATTGGCATCATTAGCCAGAACAGTCGGGTAACCTGTCTTAGCTTCTAACCAATCTGCTAGCGGGACATCGTGCCAATTTGCCAAGTTGATGGCAACTCTAGCAATCCGACCCTCGGCATCAGCAGGCCCAGGAGTGCCAACACCAATAGCGGCTACCTGATGACTAGCCTCTTCAGAATTTAATGAATTGATTGCTTCCACCATTGCCTTAACAACAGCCGTAGGTGTTGCTGGTTGGGGTGTTGGTACACTCAAAGACTGACAGCAAGTTCCATCCTGACGAAATCGCCCCAGTTTAATTGCTGTTCCCCCTAAATCAATGCCAATGACTTCCGGCTCCATCACACCCGCCAATCCAAAACGTCTTGCTAAATTGCTACAGCATCTTAGCGCCACTTCTGCAAGAAGTCTAATTTTCCCGCCGCCATCTGGGATTGATAAACTCGCTCAAACCCTCTCCGACGAGAGATAATCCCACTACCATTAATGTCATGGCTAAACCAGGGAAAAGCGCTGTCCACCAAATACCTGTCGGTAAAGCATCGAGTGCTTGACGTAAGTCATGGCCCCATTCTGGTGTTTGTTCTGGCAAACCCAAGCCTAAGAATCCCAAACCGCCTAAGAGCAAAATCGCGTCAGCCGCATTGAGGGTAAAGATTACTGGCACACTCTGAATCACATTGAGAAATAGGTAGCGAGACAAAACTGTTTTTGTCGAAGCGCCCATCGCTTGTGCCGCTTCGATGAATAGTTCGTTTTTGACGCTAGTGGTGTGGTTACGGACTACTCGGAAGTACTGCGGAATATAGGAAATACTAAGTGCGATCGCAGCATTCAAAACCCCTCGTCCCACAACAAATGCTAGCGTGACCGATAGCAAAAACCCCGGCAGGGTGTAGATAGTATCCATCAAAAACAGCAACGCCCTATCCAGGTTGCCACCCAGATAACCACTCACCAAGCCCAAAGGAACGCCAATAATTAGACTCAGGGTTGTGGCAAGAATTACCACTTGCAATGCCGCTTGAGAACCAAATAGGGTGCGAGAAAAGACATCATACCCCTGGCGATTGGTACCAAACCAGTACTTCCCTCCAGGTGGTTCATGAATCGGGTTAATTAGAGATGCTGTCGGGTCTTGCAGCCATCCCCAAGCCTGAAACGTGGAAGCGAGAAGTGCAACTATTATGAAGGAAACTGTAATCACAATTCCCACGAGCATCAACTGCATCGAGAGACTGCGACGTTCAGAAAGGCGTAAAGATTTCGGTAATCGGAGTCTGGTTAAGGTCATTAGTGTTTAGGATAGTCACTTGCTATCGGCAATTGACACTCTCCGCGAATCAAGCGACGGAGATTCTAAGTTCATCGTCAGAACTTGCTCTACCAGGGTTGCCCCAAGTAGCGTAGAGGCTCCGACTCCCTTAGCGTTACTTCCCGGATGCCCTCCGGTAGTTGCTTTAAGCAAAATATTGATTGCTGCATTGGTATCCCTGTGAAGAATCAACCCACACGAGCAAACATGAGTACGAGTGCTAAGAGATTTTTTGACAACACGAAAGCACTGACTACATTGTTGGCTTGTGTACTGTGGGGATACAGCAACA
Source organism: Microcoleus sp. FACHB-SPT15 (assembly GCF_014849525.1). Taxonomy (NCBI): domain Bacteria; kingdom Bacillati; phylum Cyanobacteriota; class Cyanophyceae; order Oscillatoriales; family Microcoleaceae; genus Microcoleus; species Microcoleus sp. FACHB-SPT15. The sequence continues at coordinate 116,871 of NZ_JACJNU010000007.1, forward strand.
GCTAGTCTCCCAAACTTGGTAGCAAAATGCTCTATCCACTGCCTAAACTGATACCAACTAGCGTCTGCAACTGACTTTGCTAGGCAGTGGTTCTTGAGCAGATTCGCTACTCTTAAGTCTTCGTAAGCTACTAGATCGTTAGACCTGCATACGTTACGCGCTAGTCTAGATGCGTGTTCATTCCGTTGCCTACTTACTCTTAAGTGCTTTCTGGAATACTTAGCTCTTGCTCTACGACGACCTGATGACCCTTTTTGCTTCTTGTAGATTTGACGCTGTACCCGTTTGATGTCGGTTTCAGCCTTCCTCAAGAATTTGGGATTGGGTTCTTTGTGCCCATTCGAGTCGGTGTAAAACGACTCGATACCCACATCTAAACCAACAGCCTGACCTGTTGGGGGTTGAATATCAATGCATTCAACATCAACCGCAAACTGACAGTAGTAACCATCGGCACGACGCACCAGCCGAACACGTTTGATAGACTTGACCGGATAGGAGTGAATGTCCCACTTACCCAGAAGCTTAAGTTCACCAATTCCTTTTTTATCGGTAATAGTGATTCGTCGCTTGCTCTTGTGAAGTGCCCATCCGGTTGTTTTGTACTCAACCGAGCGGTTGTCTTTCTGGAACCTAGGAAACCCTTTCTTCCCAGCTTTCTTAGACTTGCAGTTGTCGTAGAACTGAGAAATAGCAAGCCATCCACGCTCAGCGGCAGCTTGTACTGCCATTGAATTGAGGTCTTTGACAAAGGGGAACTCGTTGCGTAGTTCTGTTGAGTACCGATTCAGAGCAAAGCGGTTAATCTTGGTATCCTTCGGCGCATCCATCCAGTAGCGGATAGACTTGTTCCGAACAAACTGAACTGTTCGGATTGCTTCATCAATTGCCTTGTACTGATTTGGCTTAGCTTTGACTTTGTACTCTAGAACTAGCACTGATTCGACGCACTCACTGAATGGTATTGGAAAGCTAGTAAGTGCTTAAAAGCACGACCTTGCCTTCATCCGTCAGAATCAAGCTAGACGGTTTTCGGCTGCGACCATAATAATAACAGGGCGCATCACTACTGTGTGCGCCCGCTAATTGCTACCCCAGATTAAGAGCATCTGGATTAGCTTAATTTTCTCGTCTCAGCCAAGCTTACCTAGCGGCTGAAACACCTGCTGGTAAATAGCGTTCAATTACTTTACGGAATTCGCTCTTTTGCTTAACGCCTTGAAGTTGTGCCACTAATTCTTTGTCCTTAAAGAACTGCACAGTGGGTGTCCCTGTAACCTGTGCGTTCTCGGCAATATCCCGGTCTTTATCAATGTCAATTTCGATAAAGTGTATCTTGCCATCAAACTCATCTACCACTTTGTTGAGAATCGGCTTGAGGGTGTGGCAAGGCCCACAGTTGGGTGAGACATACTTTACCATCAGAAGGCGATCGCTTTCATGGAACAGCTTCCGCAGCGCGTATCCTCCTTCATGGCGAGTGTTGTTGATATCAAATACCTCTTCCGGTGTTGCTGCTGTCTTCTCTTCAATCACCTCAGTTGTCGGTGGCGTTTCTGAGGAGTGTATCTGTTGATGATGTTCCTGAATTAAACCATGCACTGAAAGCCAACGTTCTGCCAACATTGCCGCCATACAGCCAGTCCCAGCCGCAGTAATTGCCTGACGATACTCATGGTCTTGAACATCTCCAGCCGCGTAGACACCTTCCACACTAGTTTCTACTGAACCAGGTTTCGTCACAATGTAACCAACCTCATCCAGTTCCAACTGTCCCTCAAACAAAGAGGTATTGGGTTTGTGACCGATCGCGTAAAATAGCCCCTTAACATGAAGGTCACGCTCCTCACCCGTCTTCGTATCGCGGAGTTTCACGCCCGTCATCCGACCATTCTCACCGAACACATCCACTGGCTCAGTATTCCAATGAAGCGTAATTCTAGGGTTATTCAAAACCCGGTCTTGCATGGCTTTACTTGCCCGCATCTTATCAGTACGCACCAGCATATGCACATGGTCGCCATACTTCGTCAAGTAAACCGCTTCCTCTGCCGCCGAGTCACCACCTCCGACTACAGCCAGTTCCGCCCCATGGAAAATTGGTGTCGCTCCATCACAAATCGCACAAGCAGAGATACCGTGACTCCAGAACTCGCCTTCGCAGGGTAATCCCAACCGTTTCGCCGTGGCACCCGTCGCAATCACAATACTGTTGGTTCTAACTTCCCGTTCCTCAGAGCGGACAATAAACGGACGCTGGCTCAAATCAACAAAGGTAACATCCTCCGTGTACAACTCCGCTCCCCAACGCTCAGCCTGCGCTTTCATCCGATCCATTAGCTGCGGTCCAGTAATCCCCTCTGGGAAGCCTGGAAAGTTCTCCACCTCCGTCGTGGTCATCAACTGCCCGCCAGGTAGCCCGCCAGCTTGAAAGCCTTCAAACACAAGCGGCTTCAGATTCGCCCGTGCCCCATAGATAGCAGCGGTGTATCCAGCAGGCCCAGAGCCAATGATTACAAGATTCTCTACAGTTGGGTTGGACATAAACTAAACAAACTCATAACGACTACGTATAAAAACTAGTATAGCGGTTTTTGAGCAGATAATATAGCCTCTTCTCTGTTAATGTAGCCTGCCAGCCTGGTCTAGCCTTACCAGTACTGCCACTACCCACGTTTAGCAGTACTGTCTAACTTTCGGTCTGAGACTACCTGACAGATGGCGCTAGAGTAACTTTTACTTGTTAGTTTACTTTTAATTGCACAATGGGAATACTTGACGCTAGCAAGATAGCCTTCTGGCTCGACTCTCATTAAATCGAACAAGATTCTGCGTAGTGGAGATAGCACTAATGGATGAAAATGCGGCTGAATTACTCGAAAAAATCCGTCAGCAATTCGACTTTGGCCCCTATCCAAGAGTCGAGATCGGCAAATCTCCTAAAGAGGATATAAGTACACTTTACTTTCACAATTTAGTAACATCTTACTATTTGAGAAATCAGAAAGTTATTGATACTAAAGATAAACTAATTTTAGATGCTGGATGTGGCACGGGATACAAATCATTAGTTTTGGCAGAAGCCAACCCTGGCGCAAAAGTTATCGGTATTGACATATCAGAACAGTCACTGGATTTAGCTCGGAAACGCTTCCAGCATCATGGGCTTGAAAATGGTGAATTTAACTTACTCTCTATTTATGAACTACCAAATCTAGGTTTAGAGTTTGACTACATTAATTGTGATGAATTGCTTTATCTCTTTCCCGAACCTGCTGTTGCCCTAGAGGAAATGAAGTCAGTTCTTAAGCCTGAGGGAATTATTCGCAGTAATTTGCACAGTTCAATTCAACGCTTCCACCATTTTCGCGCTCAAGAAGTATTTGGAATGATGGGGTTGATGGATGGCAACCCGGAGGATATGGAGATTGACATCACGATAGAAACAATGAAAGCTTTGAAGAACAATGTTGACCTCAAAGCCAAAACTTGGCATCCAAAATATGAGGGTGAAGGTAAACAAGAAATAATCTTAATGAATTATCTCTTTCAAGGTGATAAAGGGTACACAATTCCTGATTTATTTGCTGCTTTGAGAGTGGCAGATTTAGAATTCATCAGCATGGTGAATTGGCGGCAATGGAAATTGATGGATTTGTTCAAAGATCCAGATAATTTACCAGTGTTCCTAGCAATGAGTCTGCCAGACATTCCAGTAGAACAGCAACTGCATTTATTTGAGCTTTTACATCCCATCCATCGGTTGCTGGACTTCTGGTGTGGGCATTCCAATCAAGCCCAACCCTTTGTACCTGTTGCTGAGTGGACAGATTCTGATTGGCAAGTAGCAAAGGTACACCTGCATCCTCAGTTGCAAACGCAAGCCGTGAAAGAAGAAGTTGTCAGGTGTATCACCCAATTCAATCCATTTGAAATCAGTAAGTATCTGCCAGTCACTGGAGTGCAGTCCTTGGTAGACAGTGCCGTTGCGGCTTGCCTTCTGCCACTTTTGGAATCCGCTCAATCAATACAGGCACTGGTGGAGCGCTGGCAGAAATTGCGTCCCGTGCATCCTGTAACCCTAGAGCCAACGGCTGAGTCAGAGGCTTTTGAAATCGTGAGACAGGCACTGACTGGACTGGAGGAAAATGGATATGTGCTTCTAGAGCGTTAACTATGAGTGACTTCGGACATCCGGAAGAAATTTTTCAGGCAGGTGATAGGAAAGAGAGTGCAACTGGGTAAGTTACACCCAGGAGTTAGAAGTTAAAGCATCCCGCACCTCAAGGAGAGACCTCTTTATGAAGCTCGATTTACAAGCAAAGTTCCTGCAACACCTGAACAAGAAAAAGCAGGATGAAGGTTTTACGCTAATTGAACTACTCGTTGTTATCATCATCATTGGTATTTTGGCAGCTATTGCCCTACCTTCCTTCCTGAACCAGGCTAATAAGGCGAAGCAGTCTGAAGCCAAGACTTACGTTGGTTCAATGAACCGAGGGCAGCAAGCTTACTATCTAGAAAACGACGAATTTAGCACTGAGATTGGTGAGCTAGGTCTTGGTATTAAAACTCAGACGGCTAACTACAAATATGCAAGTGATAATATATCATCCACTGTACCAGTAGGTATTACAAACAGAGGATATCCTGCTGCGGGAGCCACTGCCCCTATCAAAGCTTATATTGGCGGTGTGAATGTAGCAACAATTCAGGCGACCAGTGAAGCGACCACACTCGCTGTTTTGTGTGAATCTAAGCAGGCGGTGGCTGTTGGTGGTGATCCTGGTGATGTAATAGCAGTTGATTACGATTCTCTGAATGGACCAGCTTGTCCTCAAGCTACCTACAGTGAGGTCGGTGTCAAAAAGAGCGAGCAGCAGGGCGGATAGTTAAAACTTCCCAGTGGTGATCGCTTTCACTAGTTAGTTTTAGATAATTGCATAAGGTGGGTAGAAAGCTCTGCCCACTTTTGCGTTTGCAAGCAGGATGTTTGTACAACATTTTTTTGTCTATGAATGCTGAATCTTCTTTGGCTGTCTCAGTTAACTGGCAAGAGCAAGCCCAGCAATATCTGGTGAAAGGTCAGTACAGTAAAGCAACTAGCTTGTATGAAGACGCGATCTCTGGTTCGCCGGAGATCAAGTCCTACTACTGGCACTTAGGGCTGCTATACCTTTTGCAAGGGCAAGAAGAAGAAGCTCAGACAACTTGGCTGCTAGGGATGTCACAAGCCGAGTTGGAAGACCTCGACCAGTGGACAGTGGAACTGGTACAAATTCTGGAAGCGGAAGCAAAGCGGCGACAGGAACAAGCAGACTATCAAGTTGCTTGGGTAATCCGCCAGCACATCCGAGAACTGAATCCGAGTGACATCAACAACTTATTACAGCTGATTGACCTATGTATCCAGTTGGGAACCTTAACTGGAGAAGATTTAAATTCCCTAGAAGTCATTGAGCTTCTCCAGTCAGAACCAAGGGTAGAACTTAACGCAGACTTGTTAGTGCAAGTGTTGCAGAGCCTTTTAAATTTCCTGCCGTTCGCTCCGCCAACACTAGAATTTGCCGAAGCTTGTTTGCCTCATGCGGCTGACAGATTTCAAGAGTTTATTGATGTCATGATGCTGGCAGCCGTTAAGATTCACTACATCATGAAGCGACCTAGTGTCGCCATCAAACTGGCTAAATTCTGTTTGCAATTGAGGGCTGAGAACCCAGAAGTTTTCAGGCAACTAGCCGTCTTTTATCAGGATATTCACGAGTACGATCAGGGGATCGCAATGGCAAAGCAGTGCTATTCTCTCGTTCATACTCAGCCAGAAAAAGTCTTTGCAACTCATATAGTCCTACGCGGCTTGATGAGTGCAGGAGGCTATTGGCAAGAAGCACTAGCCGTCAACAAGGAGCAACAATCGTTGCTGTCGTCCTTAATTGAGGAACAGCCAATGTCGCTTGACCCAGTTACGGCTGAGCGCCTATTCATATCAACCTTTTTTCTGCCCTATTTTCAAGATTGTCCCAAACAGAATCGATATATTCACAATCAGATAGGCTTGCTGTGTCAAGCCAATATGCAAATTTATGCTAGAGAGCAACTGGAGCGCTATCAACAGCGGAAGCCTTTGCAGCGAGGAGGAGATACTCCCACTAAGCCTCTAAAGATTGGGTACCTTTCTCACTGCATGAAACGGCATTCAGTGGGCTGGCTCGCTCGTTGGCTGTTTCAGTATCATAATCGAGAGCGATTTGAAATTCATGGTTATTTTATAGGCTACAGCCCAAATAGAAAAGACTCATTGCAATCGTGGTTTATCGAGCATGTAGACCAAGCTCATACCTTTGAAGCTAATATTTTTGAAATTGCAGAACAAATTTATCAAGACGAAATTGATATTTTGGTCGAGCTTGACAGTATCACGCTCGATATTAACTGTGGATTGCTACCCCTCAAGCCTGCACCTTTACAGGTGAGCTGGCTAGGTTGGGATGCATCAGGAATGCCAGCTATTGATTATTTCATTGCCGATCCCTATGTACTACCTGATGAGGCGCAGGAGTATTACACCGAAAAAATTTGGCGATTGCCTCAGACTTATATAGCCGTGGATGGGTTTGAGGTAGGAGTACCAACCCTGCGCCGAGAGCAGTTAGATATACCCAGTGATGCCGTGGTTTATTTCAGTGGTCAGAAAGGTTACAAGCGACATGCTGATGCTGTTCATCTACAAATGCGGATTATCAAGGAAGTACCGAATAGTTACTTTTTGATTAAAGGTTCAGCAGATGAAGAATCAATCAAGCTCTTCTTTACCAAGATTGCGGAAGAAGAGGGTGTAGATAGTGAGCGTCTGCGATTTTTGCCAACGGTTCCATCAGAGGCTGTTCACCGTGCAAATTTAGGCATTGCTGATGTGGTGTTAGATACTTATCCCTACAACGGAGCTACCACTACTCTAGAAGTCCTCTGGATGGGTATCCCTTTGGTAACAAGAGTTGGGGAACAGTTTGCTGCTCGTAATAGCTACACGATGATGGTGAACGCCGGTATTACAGAGGGCATTGCCTGGACTGATGAAGAGTATGTCGAGTGGGGAATTCGTTTGGGCAAAGACGCTGCACTGCGACAACAAATCTCTTGGAAACTTAAGCAATCAAGGCAAACAGCACCACTATGGAATGCGAAGCAATTTACTCAGGAAATGGAAAAAGCTTATGAGCAGATGTGGATCAAGTATTTTGAAACTAACAACTCTTAATCCCTCAACTTCTTTTTAGCAGTAAGCTGCCTTAGCTAAGAAGTTGTTTTGACTGACAAAGAGTCAATGTCATACCCGCTAACATAATCTCGAATTCTAGCAACAACGGGTAAAGAACTTAATCCTTGTTGTACTAATTCTGGAATTTGAGTCAAACTCTCAATGATATTATTCGCAAAATTATATTTCTCATCATTGCCATATTGCAAGGTTAGATATTCTAATAATTCCAAAGCATAATCTGTAAAATCCATGATGTCAGCTATGCAAGCTAATTTTAGAATTTGATTAGGTGTCTTTAAGATTTCACTAGATTCCTCTTGAATTAGATCGCGGAAGTAAAGGGCGTCAGCCCAGAGTAATTGCCCTGGACGAGTTTTAGAATAAAGAGGTGAGCGAACACATCGAGCAGCAGTCATTAAATCAAATAGTGTAAAATCTTGCTTTCTCAAATAGGTGTCTACATCAGCAAACAGAGGTTGATTTATATATAAATGGGAAAATTCAACCTCAACTTGAACAGCCAAAATACTGCGTTCTAAAATCCAAGTAGCTCCTTCTAAAACTAGAAGATTTGCACCCTGAACATCAATTTGCAGGAAATCAATTTCATTGATTCCTTCCGCCTTACAAAAAGTATCTAAAGTACTAGTTTCAATTTCTGCTGTAAAATCTAAATTGACTAAATCTGGAAGTTTTTGAAACCTTTTTAGATAGGATTCATTCGGTGCATATAATGAGCTACACATAGGATGTTTGGTTACATAAAGTGTAGATTCTCCTACAGAACGTCCAAGTGCAAGAGGAATATGTTTTTCAGTCCAATTCACTTGTCGAGCTTCAATGTCAGCATTAGCTGCCTCACAAGCATCAGCATCAGCATCAAACCCGTATATAGTCAGGTGAGGTGCAAAGATTCCCCAATCTTGACTACCATAATCATCTTTAATTTGGGATTTACGAGAACCAACATTGCATATTACTAAGTGAGTTTGATCCAGACACCCACTTTTTTTCAAACTTGGCAGAAAGAATGACATTGTAAAACCTTTAGATGCTCAATAACTAATAGGATATATTGACAACGTGACTATAATTTAGCATGGATCTTTATCAGGAAATAAAGCAATTACATTTAGCTTTCCTTGTAAATCATTTGTGGAATTTATTGGAATTAGCTGCTGTAAGTAGGGTTTATATTGAAACAGTTGATACCCTCTAGCTATTAGAAAATCAGCAACAGCCACGTTACTGCCTTTACTGCCCGCAATATTTTCGTACAGAATGGTTGGAGAGAATTCTTTGAGAATGCGATCGCATCCTTCTAGAACTTTAATTTCATGTCCTTCAGCATCAATTTTCAAGAAATCAACCTGGCTGACATTTTCTTGCTCAATTAGACTATCTAAAGTAAAGCAGGCAACTTCCTCAAAAGTACCAGGTTTCATTGTTTCTTCTGCATCGCTAGAAACAACTTCATTAAGTTCACTAGCCGTATATAGAGCAAGATTGACTTTGCCATTGCGATCGCTAGCGGCTCCTGCACAGACTTTTACCCAGCTTAGCTGATTAATTCTACACGTTTCTTGCAAACAACGAACACACCCAGAAAACGGTTCAACCGCTAACACGCAACCTTCTGCCCCCACCTGTAGAGCTGCACTAAATGTGTAGACTCCTACATTCGCACCTACATCAATAACGGTCATTCCAGGTTTTAGCCAGCTACGCCAGAACTCCATTTCTTTTTCAAACCAATCCCCTTCAGTAATTAGCACACTAGTTACAATACTACGCAAACTTGGCTCTACGGCTAAGACTAGCTGAGTTTCAAAAGGCACATAAGTTACTAAACTTTCCACTCCTAACTCAGCCCATTGCCATTCTGGTGAACGAGAATTATGACGGCTCAAATCATGGCCAATACCTAACCATAAATCTGCTGATTCCATCTGTCCTAAATCTCGATAAGCCAGATGTAAAGCTTGCAAAATGTTTGCACGCTCTGGTGCTAGCTTTCTCGCACGATGTAAATATAAAAGTCCCTCTAGCTGATTATTTGTCAAGCTAGCGATTCCGAGTTTTAAATTAATCGAAGCAGATCGAGGATAAAATTGAGTAGCTAAATGTAGAAAGCGAAGTCCTGCTACATTGTAAAAAACTAATACTGAGTAACACAAAACTTCTGTTAATAATAGAAGTGACTGAGTATAGCCATCAGTAGTTTGCAGAATTTGAGTTAGTTTCTCATGCAGACTACCTCTACCTGTAAAGCTATTTGCAGGTTGCAGATAAATTATGCCTGGAGAAATTGGTGGCTCATGGACATAAGCAGACTGGAGAGTATTAATAAAGGTAGAAAATGCTTTTCGCATCCCTTGTTCCATGTCTCCAGTCATGGCAGAAACAAGAGCAAGATGAGCCGCACAGAGTGGATGACTATGCAACTCCACTCCCGTGTTTAAAGCTTCTATAGCCATCTCAAAATAGACTCCCCGCAGGGATGAGTCCTGGCACTGCTCGGCTTCAATCAGTGCTACTACGGCAAAGTTGTTCAACTCGATAGCAGAGGTAGGCTCATCCCAAGCAGTGCCTTCAAGACTCGTGGCTACACGTGATAGCGCTTCTGAATCGAGATCAAGACAAGCACTTTCAAGATATTTCCAATAGCAATCAGTAGGAGAAAAAGAGGATTTCATCGGGAGCTAATTAGTCTAAAGTTTCTTGCAGCAGCGAAAGATTTTCCTGAACGACCTGTTTATAAAAAGCTTCCAAGCCAGCAACACAGGTTTTGTCGTCATAGAGACGGTCGTGGCGCTCATGCATTCGTTCTGCAATTTCTTGTCGCCAAGTTGGTTCTAGTCCTAACCTTACAGCAATCTCAACATATTCAACTTCCGTTTGAGCAATTGTATCTGTAACGCCTAGCATTTTGAGGAAGCTGTAAGAGTGACGACCCCGCATAAGTTCTCCCGGACAGGTAACGACAGGAAGATTGCAGGCGATCGCCTCTAGGGTAGTATTACCACCAGACCAGCTAAGAGTATCAAGGTAAATATCTGAAAGTAAGTTAATCATTAGATAGTCAAGCCGCTCTGGAATGCTTAGGAATAAGCAATAATCCTCGCTCTTAAGACCGACGGCAGCAAAAGCACGCTTCAGACGCTCTTGAAGTAAATTACCACGAAGAAACACGAACTGAGATTGAGGAACACGGTGAGCAATTTCAGCCAAGAGAAAATCATACTGTGGCAGGTACTTGAAAGGAGCTTGGCAACATAAATAAATGACCGCATCATCTCGCATCTGAAAATCTGAACGGGTCTTGATGATTGGAGGAATATAGGGTTTAGGATAAGAAACACCTATGTTAGGTAGGCGAATTAGCGTCTCTGAGTAATGTTCTTGTGCATTCTCAGGTTCCATTAACTCACTAGATAAAAAGTAATCGATCGTTGGCAAGCCAGACGTAACTGGATGTCCCCAAGCCGTACATTGCACAGGTGCAAGTCTCAGAGCTGCCATTTGCATTGTTGGAGGATCCATCCCAATTTCTGGAAAGATGAGGATGTGTAGTTGATCAGCAATTATCTGTTCACAGGCTGCTTCTAAATTATGAGGAATATGGTAAAAAGCATCACTATAATCCTGGAATTGTTGTGTAATTGGATCTGGAGTATTTCCTGTATAGTAGCAATAGATTTCAAAGCTTTGCTTATCATAGTGACGAAGCCAACCAGTTAACCAAAGTGTTCCACTATAAGAATGCAGATAAGCTGAAACGTATCCAATACGAATTTTCTTATTGCCCTTAAGCGGGAGCCTTAATAAAGGAGCAACCCATTTTGGAAAATTAGCTGCCATGATTCTATGAACTAATGTGCCAAAGTGGCGTTGTAACTCTATATCATTTTGAGCCTGGTAAGACAAATAAAAGGTTGTGAAACTACCGATACCTGCTAGGGCATTCTTTTTGTCTTCTGGTGTTTCTAGAGATATCTCGCGGTCTAAATCTTGCAGTCCTTTTGTAAATCGCTGACGATATAAACTAATTTCACGTTGATTGTCGTAAATTGTAGGTACTAGTAAATTTTTAAGGATTTTAAAGCTAAAATCCCTAGGAAATAAGCTTAAGGCGACCTTCGCCCTTGAGATTGCTTCTTGAATACGACCACTTCTCTGCAAGTTTACTATCAAGGAAAAATGAAGTACACCTTCTGCTGGGTAAAGCTGAATTCCTTCTTGGAGAATCCTGAAAGCTTGTTCAGGAAGATTTAGATGTACAAAACACTCGCTTAAGCGCCAATAAAGCTCGGCATCTCCTGTTTGAATTTTAAGAACTTTTTGATATTGAACAATCGCCTCTTGCCATCTTCCATCTTGGAATAGTTTGTTGCTCAATTCAGAAAGAACTTGACCTGTTTGTCTACCGCTAAAGCCTTCTATCTCATAGCAAGGAAAAGTTTCTGCTTTTGCCTGTGTGATCGCTTGTTTATTTTCGTGTTGCAAAAGAATTCTCGCTTGGAGGCGAGGCAACAGAATGTCCCACTCACTTTCAGTCAGTTTTCCAATCAGGGAAATTTCTGCATCCTCGATAATATCTAAATTTTCTTTAATCAGAAGATTCATAGTAACCCCTGCTAGTAACAGTTCTGCATCCTCATCAGCAATGTTACTCGTGTCGATCAGCAAACTGATGTAATGGCTAGCCGGATGAGCGGCGATCACCCTAATCACTCGTTCTAACTCTCTTGCAAGGGACTCTTCTGGTTGAGTCCAATCAGGGAAGATAATTAAATTGATATCTCTCAGATTATTCATAAGTGGTTTCTGACATGATTCCCTCAACTCACTCACAACAAATCAGAAAAGTTTTTGTACATTCATTGTGGGCGCAATCGCGTTCGTGAACTACTACTTACTAGAATGACTGCCTGGGTGGTGAGAAAAGCGTTATCTTTAAATTACCCAATCCCCTGAGAGGAACGATCGCCCCCACTCAAACTTTCAAGAACGGTAGCTCAGATGAGCGATCGCAGAGAGTCCAACTCGCTCAGTAACCGACAAATGTACTTATGCTTTCGCCATTTCGTCAAAACCTAAATCAATCGGTAGGAGCGTCTATTGTCGCTTTGGTATGTGTTTTTGCACTTGGGGCGCTACAGATGCCTCAACTGACTCAAATAAGAGGTGGAGCCAAAAACACTTCACCAGAAGCTCTTCAAACAGAAGTCAAGGCAGAAAAAGTGCGCCTCAATTTGCTCCAGAAAGTTCCGGCTTTTGGTTTTGATAATTTGCTTGCAGATTGGACATTTTTAGGTTTCATACAGTATTTTGGTGATGATGAAGCTCGCGCCGCGACTGGCTATCGGCTTAGCCCAGATTATTTTGATGTAATCATTGACCGTGACCCCAAATTCTTGCAGGCGTATTTTTTCCTTTCTGGGAGTGGTTCTTTATACGCAGGAATGCCAGAACGTTCTGTAGCGCTGATGGAAAAAGGGCTAAAGTCGCTTGCTCCTCAATCACCACCTAAGTCTTACTATGTTTGGCGTTATAAAGCCACAGATGAGTTGTTGTTTTTAGGCGATGCTCAAGCAGCAAGACAATCCTATGAGAAGGCAGCCGAATGGGCAAGTACCTATTCTGATGAAGAAAGTAAGAATATAGTAGCAATTTCTCGCCGAAGCGCTGGGTCTCTTGCCGGTAATCCCCTGAGCAAGTCAGCTCAAGTCAATGCTTGGTCAATGGTTTTAAGTAATGCGCTAGACGATCGCACCCGTCAACTTGCTATCAGTCGCATTGAGGCACTCGGTGGCAAAGTTATTGCCACACCACAGGGAGCGAGGATTCAATTGCCGAAAACCGATTGAGTTCCAAGCTAAACACTTAAGGCTTCATCGCTTTAAGTCTTCCATACTTCTAGCGTCTCTCGGCTTAAATCAGCTGATGCATAATCACACCTAAACTAAAGCCACCCAAGGAAACGGCAGAGATAATCCCAAAAGCTTGCCATTCCCCGTAATCTGCTGTCTGAAGATCTAATCTGACCAAGGCACCAGCAGCAAGCAAAACCAATATGCGAACAACAACCTCAAGCCAGCTAAGGATGATTACGGCGAGAAAAGCTCCAAAAATCACTGAAAAAAACGCTCTAGTATCCGATTGCAGCCAACCCGTATAAAAGTTTCTAATTAACGTTAAAGGAGCCGCCAAAGCGAAAGCAATGAGAAAACTATAAATAGCTCCCATTAGCCAGAGCAACCAAGCCGCATTCCCCAATGTTAATGCTGTGCTAGTAAGTTTTCGAGCATCAACATTAGCGAGTCTTTCTGCGTCGGTAGATAGCAGCCAGCCAAAGACACCGTAGGTAAAAAGAAGGAGCAAGAGTGAAACCCAAGGCAGTTTTTTCACAAACACGATTGATCTAAGGGAACATGACGTGCTTAACACTTTTCAGAGCTAAAGCCAGTGATTTCTCCTTTCCCTAGCGGAACTCAGAAGCAGAAGTAATGCTTTTGAGCGTTTTCTGAACAGTGATCAGATTCACAGCACTTAGCTGATCAAGATCGTCATCCTCAGGCTGCTAACTTTTGCATACTAAATCATGACTGAACTCTAGCCGAGTCATCAATAGGGAACACACAACCAGCCGACAGGTTCTGAGTAGAGACTGTCGGTTTTTTATTCGATTAAGAACGACATCTCCCGATACTAAACCGTTTACCCAGCTAGAATTAAATCTTAAGGACTTAATACGCCATTAAGAGTTACCTCAAATAGGAAAAATTGCCTCCAGCACTTTTGCTGGAGGTTATATCATGCAGAAAATATACTTAGCCCAAAAATCAAGACATAGCTTGAATGATGTAATCAAAGTAGGGAGCTGCTGCCGAGACATCCTCTTGGCTAAGCAATCCTAGAGAAGCATTTTTTAAGCAACGGATTGATTCAGCCATCCCTGAAACTGGTACACCGAGAGAGTTGTACATTTCTCGCACCCCAATTAGACCGATTTTTTCAATGGGTTCCTTGTCACCGGACAGGACTCCGTAGGTAATCAGTCGCAAGTACCAGCCGTAGTCGCGTAAGCATAGCGCCCGTTGACGCTCCCCGTAAGCATTGCCACCTGGAGCAATAAAGTCAGGACGTTTCTGCCAAAGCTGCTTGCTAGCTTCTTGAACAATCTTTTTTTCATTTTCAGCGAGAGTGGTAGCAATCCGCACCCGTTGTTCACCCGTTTTCAAAAACTCATTGATACTGTTGAGTTCTCCGGAGCTAGGATATCGGAGTTGATCGTCTGCTTGGAGAATAACTTGGCTAACTACGCTCATCTTATTGGTTTAACTTAGGTAACATTTGTAGTTTAGCGACTCTAGGCTACACAAATAAAGAGAGGAAAATACTGTGTCTACAACTCAGCTGCCTGGTAGTGCAGATAAAAAAAATGATGATCCCCGCCGAGACCAATGGCAACAAGGTCAGTTGGTTGAGGTAAGGATTACAGATTTGAATGATACTGGCGAGGGTGTTGGACGTTTGGGAGGTCGAGTCGTTTTTGTTCCAGATACAGTCACGGGCGATCGCATTTTAGTTCGGTTGGTACACGTCAAAGCCAACTATGCCAACGGCAAACTTCACCAAATCTTGGAACCATCTCCCCATCGCATCCGACCCAACTGCATCGTCGCAGACAAGTGCGGTGGTTGCCAGTGGCAGCACATTGACTACGAGTATCAGCAATCAGCGAAACATAATCTAGTCGTTCAAGCCTTAGAACGCATTGGTGGCTTTACTCAGCCTCCTGTCGCACCAATCTTGACCAGTGACTCGTTCCTTGCTTACCGCAACAAAGTGACCTATCCCTTGAAACGATCCGCAACGGGTCAACTTCAGGCAGGCTACTACCAAAAAGGAAGTCACCAGCTAATTAATCTAAATCAATGCCCTGTGCAAGATTCTCGCTTGAATCCGCTGCTAGCCGAAGTTAAGCAGGATATTGAGCGAATGGGGTGGTCAGTCTATGACGAACGCCGTCATCAAGGACGCATCCGTCACCTGTCGCTGCGGATTGGGCGCCGTACCGGAGAGATGCTGCTGACGTTGATCGCAACTGATTGGAAGCTAGGAGATCTTGATGTTCAAGCGCAGCAGTGGCTGACTCGCTACCCCAAACTGGTGGGGGTTTCGGTGAATCGTAACCCAAACCGCACCAATGCGGTTTTTGGTGATGAAACTCGCTGTATTGCGGGTCAGCCTTATTTGAAAGAAGAGTTTGCTGGTCTTGAGTTCCAACTATCGCCTGAAACCTTCTTCCAGGTCAATACAGAGGCAGCAGAGGTGCTATTAAATGCGATCGCACAACAACTAGCGCTCAAGGGGGATGAAGTACTAGTCGATGCTTACTGTGGCATTGGTACCTTTACTCTGCCCCTAGCGCAACGAGTGAAGCAGGCAATTGGTTTAGAAGTACAACCTGCCTCCGTAGAACAAGCCCAAAAGAATGCCCAGCTTAACGGGATCAGCAATGTAATGTTTAAAACGGGAACAGTGGAAACCTTGCTGCCACAACTGGGGATCACACCCGATATTGTTTTACTTGACCCACCTCGCAAGGGATGCGATCGCCAGGTCATCGAAACCCTTCTTGAAATCTTACCAGAGCGTATCGTTTACATTAGCTGTAAGCCAGCTACTCTGGCACGGGATCTCAAGCTCATGAGTCAGACTGGTAGCTACCAGTTAGCTCACATACAACCTGCTGATTTCTTTCCTCAAACGCCCCACGTTGAATGTGCAGCCTTCCTAACACGACAAGGCTGAAGCAAGGGAAATGTCGATGAGTACACCTCTTAGAAGCTGAAACCGTACTGACATTTCTATACTTTATCCAGAAAAAAAGTAAGAGTTGAACATCCTTTAAAAACAGAGAAATCCCGATGGGGCGGTTATTTGAAGCCACGATCTGGTGTTTAAGAGAGTGTTTCGTTACAATGGTATGTAAAGGTTCCTCTCTAAACCGATGAGAGAAAACTGATCCTCTCTAGAGGCAAGAAGTTAGCGCACTTCACCCCGATCCGTTGGTAAGCGAGCAATAGCTCCAAGCAATTCCACGGAAAAGGTCAAAGACCAAACTCTAAACTGAGTGTTAAAGTTTCGCGCTAGCCTTGCGAAACTCAACCCCTGTAGAGTCAGCGTCGAAAGCCTGGACACTTACTAAGATTGATATAAACAGCCTGAGCCAGGGAGATCTGGTTTTAGGAAAGATGAGACAAGAAACATGGCAGCTAGCTGTGTAACGTATCAAGTCCACCACATGAAAGCTAGAGGTTTTTTGAGTGATTGCTATATCTTTGCGTCCGGTTGGACGCGACTGGGGAACGATTAGCTTCGCTTCTACCCTCTATCTTTGCCCCATCCTCGATTTGCTTCTTGAACAGATTCCCCGTAGATGGCAACCGGAACTTCGGCTGGGGTTACAAGAAGCATTGGTAAATGCGGCAAAGCATGGTAACAATTTAGACCCAAGTAAGACGGTAGTGGTTCACTTTTCAGTCATAAATGACGAATACTGGTGGATAATCTCGGACGAAGGTTCCGGCTTTTCTCCTCCTTGTAGTCATCAGATCGATGATTGTAGTTTGCCGAGTGATGAATCAGAAAATGGCAGAGGCTTATGTCTCCTCCACCAGATTTTTGATCAGGTTCAGTGGAATCGCCAGGGAACAGAACTGAGACTTTGTAAGCAGGTCAACAGTCGTTCCCGTCTACCCTTGGTTCCTTGAGGGGCGCTGATCCCCGTGAGTTGGACAAGGAGGGGCGGAAATTGATCGGTCTAACCATCCTGAGGCTTGGCGAAATCTCGCAAGTGCTTCTTCTGGCTGTTCCTTCAAGAGAAATACTAGGGCAGCGGCAGCTTGTTCGCTAGCGCGTGCTTTTCGATTAGACTTTAATCGGTGCCACTCAGTCGGTGTGATGGCTAGACGCTCCGCCAGCGCTTGAGCTAGCTCAAGGGTACTAAATTCAGTTAGGGGATTAGTCTTAGTGGATTGGGTTGGTTCAGGCATGATGGCAAGCACACTCGCATTTACTCTTACTCTAAGGCATTAGAAGATGCCGCAAAAACCGTCATCCTCATCGTCCCCTGGTTCAGAACCCAACCAGCCGGATACGGGTGCAGACGAGTTTCAGGAAGCTTTGTCAGAGGTAGAGCGCTCTCTTCAAGCACTCAAAGAGCGTTATGCTCAGGTGCAGCGCGATCGCCAACGGCAAGCTGAACTTCAGCAACGTCGAGAGCAAGTCAGGAGAGAATTGCGTCAGTCTAGCAATCGACAAGCGCTGCAAGCTGAATTAAAGCAAATAAAAGAACAACTGGAAACAATAGAACTAAACTTAGAAAGCCAATTATTTTCCTGGGGTAGTCTCAAAGAACCTTTTTGGCAAGCCGTCCGTTTTGGGGGACTGGGTATTGTTATTGGCTGGATACTGAAATCCTGTGCTAGCTAACCTTTCAGAACAGAGGTTAGGTGTTTAGTTGTTGCCTAGCAGAGGTGGACTGATGGACGAAGTAGAAATTGTTGAATACGACCCATACTGGTCAATTCTATTTGAACAGGAGTCTACACGAATTCTTAATGCATTAGGTAGTGACAGGGTTGTTGCCATCGAACACTTTGGTAGCACAGCGGTTCCAGGTCTGGCAGCAAAGCCTATTATTGATTTGATGGTCGGGGTACATTCCCTAGAAGCCGCACAATCACTTATCCCGTTATTAAAAGCTCTTGAATATGTTTACTGGCGAGATGATCCCCGACCAGGGCGGATGTTTTTCGTTAAAGGAATGCCTCCCTATGGTTTGCGAAGAACGCATCACGTTCACGTCGTTGAGGCATATGGTGAGTTTTGGGAGCGTCTGTTGTTTCATGACTACCTGCGATCACATCCAGAAGAGGCAAAACGCTACGAGGTGCTAAAACGTGATTTGGCAGTGCGTTTTCGTACAGACCGTGAGGGATATACGAAAGGAAAGAGTGCTTACATTCAAATAGTTATGGAGAAAGCAGTCGCAGCCAAAGGTAGTAAATTGGGAGCGGCAAAGCTAAAGGAAGAATGAAGGATGCCATACAGTTCCAGCCCGAACCCAGTGGCATAACCATTAAACTGAAGTTAATATCTATTAGTTCTCCTGGTCTTTGTATTGTAAGCGTGACTGAAAGCGTGGCTATTTGAAACATGATGACTCAACGGATTGCGGAAATATTACGAAATGGTCAGCCTGATGAGTCGGTGACAATCAAAGGCTGGGTACGCACGAAGCGGGAATTGAAGGGATTTGCCTTTATAGAAGTTAACGATGGCTCGTTCCTCGCTAATCTGCAAGCCGTACTGAATGCTGACTTGCCAGACTATGAAGAGGTTCTCAAGCGACTGAATACGGGTGCTTCTGTTGAAGTGACGGGTGTGCTAGTGGCATCTCAAGGGAAAGGACAGCGAATCGAGCTGAAGGTGTCGTCAATAAAGGTATACGGGGAGGCTGATCCCGAAACATACCCATTGCAGAAGAAGCGCCATTCTTTTGAATTTTTGCGGGAGATTGGGCATTTGCGATCTCGTACCAATACTCTTGGTGCTGTCTTCCGAGTCCGCAATGCTTGTGCAAACGCCATCCATCAATTTTTTCAAGAACGAGATTTTTTGTGGGTTCATACCCCGATGATCACGGCAAATGACTGTGAAGGCGCAGGTGAGTTGTTCACCGTCACCAACCTAGACTTGAAGGATATTCCTAAGACAGACTCCCAAGACGTTGATTTTAGCCAAGACTTTTTTGGACGCCGTGCTTACCTTACCGTTAGTGGTCAACTGCAAGCTGAGGTGATGGCACTAGCGTTTCGGGATGTCTATACTTTTGGCCCCACGTTCCGCGCCGAAAATTCCAATACCTCGCGACATTTGGCAGAGTTCTGGATGGTGGAACCAGAGATGGCATTCTGCGATTTGAAAGGGAACATGGACTTGGCAGAAGCGTTTCTTAAGTACATCTTCAAGTCAGTGTTGGAGAAGTGTCCAGAGGACATGGAGTTTTTCAACCAGCGGATTGACAATTCAGTTCTCGCCACGGCTGACAATATCATCAACAACGAGTTTGAGCGGATTACCTACACAGATGCGATCGCCCTTTTGGAAAAAAGCGATCGCAAGTTTGAGTACCCCGTCAACTGGGGCTTAGATTTGCAGTCAGAACACGAGCGGTACCTCGCTGAAGAACTATTCAAAAAACCCGTTATCGTTAGCGATTACCCCATAGGGATCAAAGCATTCTATATGCGTTTGAACGATGACGAGAAAACCGTAGCGGCAATGGACGTTCTCGCTCCCAAGATTGGTGAAATTATCGGCGGTTCCCAACGGGAAGAGCGACTTGATGTTCTGGAACAGCGAATTAAAAACCAGGGGATGAATCCAGATGATTTATGGTGGTACCTAGATTTGCGCCGCTATGGTACTGTTCCTCATGCAGGGTTTGGCTTGGGATTTGAGCGTGTGGTGCAGTTTATGACAGGTATGGGGAACATCCGTGATGTGATCCCATTCCCCCGGACACCGTTGAATGCAGAATTTTAAAGACAATACAAATATTAGCTTAGGGAGATGGACTTGGTTCAGGAGGCTCAATATCAGGCACAAGCTTAATAGTTTCTCCATTTCCAAACAGGCAAGAGTCTATCTCTTTCTCGTCTAATACAACCTCCCGGTGTACCCAAGCTAAGGTATTGTTAGGGAGTTTAACCTCCATCCAGCCTCCTTTTGTCTGCTTTCCAGTAACAGGTAGCTGCTCCCTAAAAACAGACTTGACAATGTTATCCCGAAAAGGAGCAGGCTCAGAGCGTAAGTTTCCACTAACAACAGCCGAGCAACCTTCACGCTTGGGTGAAGTGGTAGGGTTAGGAGATGGAGCAGTGGTAGAACTAGAGTTTTTGTTAGAATTTGTCGCTGTGGGAGATTGCGTCGGTGAAGGATTCAGTGACGACAATTCGGTATTTTCTGGCTCTGATAGAGGCGAGTTTGGTGAGCGAGTAAAGATGCTAATCGTTAGTGCTAAAGCTGCTAAGCCTCCTCCAATTCCCAGCAAGAGAAGGAACTTGTTAGGGAACCGAGAAACAGAAGCGGGACTGGTTTGTGATTCGGCTAACCCTGATAATGAATTTATGGGAAGAGGGGGGTTTGTTAGTTGTATAGATTGGTTTGGTATGTACCCCGGCGAAATTGCACTAGGCGTTGAAGGCAACCAGTTTGCTTGGCTCCCAAGTCTTAATTGCGTTAGCTCATTCGCCTTATCGTCAGATTGAGAGTTATTCGCTAACTTTGGAGCACTTTCTTCTTCGACTGGGATGACATCTTCATCTCTGAGTCCCAGAAACTGTCGAAGACAGGTTAACTCCTCACGAGCTTGAGCGTTGAGAGGGTAGCATCTTTGGAGGGATTGCATATACACCCGCCGATATCGCTGTAATTTTTCTTGGTACTCTTGATAAGGTTTTAGGACTTCAGCTTCAATATTTGCACGCTCTTCAGAGGTTAGCCCCAAGCCCCAAGCCAATGAGTTCAAAATATAACGCCCTGATGGCGATATCTCGCCGCGACTTACCCGCCGTTCAGCTTCTTTGCGATATTTCAGTTTTGGGTCATTAGTTTGTGCTTTAGCTAGGAGAATTTTATTTTCTTCCTTAAGGAAATAAAATTCTGGCTTCATCGCTGGAGCAGCTTCTTGAACCTTGCGGCTGGCATATTCATGTAACTCATTCACCGCAATCCAGCCATCACCATCTAAATCGGCGGCTCCCGTTTCAATTCCTTCAACCAAGTAACGGGTGTAAACCGAAAGCTCAGAACCTCTCTGGCTAGAGGAATATTGCGTGGAAGTAAAGGATGTAAGGAGTGCTCGTCCTTGGTAACTCAGTTGAGCTTTAATATCTACACTAGTATCAGCTTTTGCTGTAATTCCCGAAGCAAAGGCGCTGCTGAAGCAACAGTCAAGGATTATGACTTGATGCTTACAGCTACTGTTACTCATGAGGTCATGAATAAAACTAGCAGAAACAGCGCTTGACTTGACCAGTTCTCCTGTGGAGGTTCTGCCAGTATCGCGAGTGGCAAAATGGAGTGTACCACTATCATCCTTGACACTATGACCGGAGAAAAACAGTAGGATTAAATCATTTTCACTAAGGCTTGTAAGCAAAACTTCAAGCGTTTTCTGTATCTGCAACGAGTTAGGATTTGTCAGAGTTTTTACCTCATCAAAACCACCCATCTCTATATGCTGCAAAACTTGCTGTATTGCCTTAATATCTCTGATAGCGCCAGGGAGTGGATCTAAACCAGGCTCGTACTCACTGACCCCAATCAGCAGTGCTACCTTCGCCATATTTAATTCCCTAGACTGCTACAAATTTTTGTACTACCTGAATCGCTACCATGCGCTACTTAAATTTACAGGTTCCTTCTGTTATATCCGGGTAAAAATTCAGGCGCCACAGAAACGTTAAATCTTTAGCGCTTCTTCGCAAAAGAATTGAGTCTTTAGAGATGAACTTCATGCCTTATCTACAATGCTTGCGATCGCAAAGCGCAGCTTATGAACTCTACTTCGATAAAGTTCAAGCCATTTTTCAAGATAAAACACTCATTCTGCAACGCCTCAACGAGCTTAGATGAAAGTGCGATCGCGCTTCTAGTCTAACGTCGTGCTTTTTGCTTTCTAGAGCTTTTGTCTTCCAACTTAAATCTATTAAGACTATTTCGCAGCAGTCGTTCCTGTCGCTTGAGTTGTGCAATCAGTGCAGCATTCTGGAAAGCGTCAGCTTGATTGACTCCTGCATTGTTTCTCACTTTCAATGACAGTTGGTAACAAAACTGGGATTTTTCTAAGAGTTTGAGGATCGAAGGTGCAAATTTAGCAAACCTTGCTTCATCCTCTTGCGTAAAGCCAGTCCTATCAATTCTTCTAGACAAGTCGTCTTCAGGATCATGATTCGCCTTCAACTTGTTGATTAATTGCACAACAGCAACTAAATCTTTTTGCTTATTCAATACAGGCCAAGCCAGAAGCGAGTAAGTACGGTATCCCGTTTTCTGATCTGTATTCTTCGCCGCTTCAGAACGTGGATCGTCATAGACATCAAAAGGAACATTGATAACTTGTGAGGACGTGGCAGCTAGACCAGCAATCCCTTTACCAAGAGGGATATCAATCACTAGCCCGCCCCCCTCGCCATCGTCAGCAACAACCGTACCCAGTACTCTTCTGTGGTGGTCGAGCAAAAAAATGCTGGTGCGATCAGCCCTTACCAAATCCCCCGCTTTTCGGGTAAGGCGATGCAACATCTCACACAGAGTGCTAACTAGCTCATTTATCGCCTGATCAACGTCATTAACATCTCCAGTTGTATTAGAGACAACAATAGGAGGGCGGGATGCGCTACTAGCGTTTGCCTTACTAGGATTTTCCCCTACCCTTGGGGATGAGATCGGCTTCTCCTGCTCCTCTACACCAGCAATTTCTCGCCAGTTTAGCCCTAAGAACTGACAAATTTCTATAAAATTTACACGATTAACAGGTTCGCCTTTGAGAAAAAGCTTATCAATAACCAGACACAGAGACAGCCCTAATCTTTCGGCAAGGTCTTTCTTGCGTCCTTCACTCTTACGCTTCCAAGCCAAGTTGACTTCTTGGAGGTACTTTGGATGTACTCTATACGACCTTGCCATGTCTAAGCATTAGAAAACAGTCCATGCTCCAATCTTAGACGAGGAATGATTATTGTTGATTATTGTAACAAAGCTGAAAAAACGACGATAAAGCTCAGGGCAATTCTCGCAGTACCCCTGCGAGAATCTCAAACATTTCCTTAATGTGGTCTTTCTGAATAATTAAAGGCGGAGACAAAGCAATAATGTCCCCTGTCGTGCGGATGAGTAACCCGTTGTCATAACAGCGTTGGAGACATTCCACAGCCCGTGCTGTCGGTTTCCCGGGAATGGGTTCCAACTCAATCGCCCCAATAAGCCCTAAGTTACGAATATCAATGACATGAGGTAAATCTCGCAGGGAATGCAGACACTCTTCCCAGTAGCTAGCGAGATGGTGGGCATTAGCAAATAACCCTTCCTCTTCATAAATATCAAGGGTTGCCAGTGCCGCCGCACACGCAGCCGGATGACCTGAATACGTGTAGCCGTGAAATAATTCGATCGCACCTTCTACCGACGTTTCCATAAACGTGTCGTAAATTCCTTGGCGGGTGAACACTGCCCCCATCGGAATCGTGCCGCTAGTAATCCCTTTCGCTACCGTCACCATGTCAGGAACGACACCAAAGTACTCCGTTGCAAAACTTGTACCCAGACGCCCAAAACCAGTAATAACTTCATCAAAAATCAGGAGAATGCCGTACTTGTCACAAATGGCATGTAGACGTTCCAGATAACCCACCGGCGGAATCAGAACCCCTGTAGAACCTGCCACAGGTTCAACAATCACTGCCGCAATTGTCGAAGCATCATGCAGCGTGACAAGCCGTTCCAGTTCATCGGCTAGATGTGCGCCCCACTCTGGTTGACCATGACTAAAAGCATTGTGTTCAAGATTATGAGTGTGGGGGAGATGATCGACACCCGGAATTAAGCTACCGAAGAACTTGCGATTGCTGACAATCCCACCGACTGAAATCCCGCCAAAACCAACACCGTGGTAGCCACGTTCCCGCCCAATCAACCGCTGACGAGTCCCTTCGCCTCGCACTCGATGATAAGCGATCGCAATTTTCAGCGCTGTATCTACCGACTCTGAACCCGAATTTGTAAAAAACACATGGTCAAAATTTCCACCTGGCATCAGCTTAACTAAACGTTCCGCTAGTTCAAATGGTCCTGGATGCCCCATTTGGAACGTAGGGGCAAAGTCAAGGGTTGCTACCTGTTTCTGAATCGCTTCAACAATTTTTGGGCGACAATGACCCGCATTTACACACCACAACCCAGCGATTCCATCAAGGATTTGACGACCATCAGCCGTCGTGTAGTGCATATCTTTTGCTGCAACCAACATCCGTGGTTTAGCTTTGAACTGTCGGTTAGCAGTAAATGGCATCCAGAAGGCTTCGAGTTGGCTTTGCACAGGTTTTGCTCCAGTGACAGCGGCTCAGTAAACAATGATTTTGTGCTTATTATGAACCGAGTTGAGAGTGTCGTGCTTTCGCTAGAGTAAAATCTTAAGTTTTTAGCCTATCTGACTAGACTCTCTCTTCTACCCAAAGCCAGGATTTTGGGTGATATGCATTAAGGAAGTCAAAAGGAAGATGTCTTGTTTTCTGATTACCATGAGAGTATTTAAATACCTAGGGTTCGTTCTAAGGGCAGCCGCTTGGGAATCAGGGGAACGAGAGAGCATGGACAGCTTGTACACCTTTAAATTCAACCACTCCAGTGCCCTACAAGCACTTGCTGATGGGCAAACCGACGAGATTAACTACTACGAAGCCCGAAAAAAGCTGTTCAGCTTATCCGTGATGGCAGATTACGACCAACTTGTCTGCCTCCCCACCCTAACTGCAATAGACAAGCACTGGTATCAAATCGAAACCGCCCGAAAAGTCCTCAGACAACTGGGAGGACGTGCCCTCCTCGCCGATGAAGTAGGACTGGGAAAAACCATCGAAGCTGGACTCATCTTAAGCGAGTACCTGGCACGAGGCATGATTCAATCCCTGTTGATTCTCACCCCAGCGTCCCTCGTCTCTCAGTGGCAACAGGAATTGCAAACGAAATTTGGTATCGACACCGTTACTAGCGACGACAAACAACTCCAACTCAACCCCGGTGAATTTTGGAGTACAAATAATCGACTGATTGCCTCCCTCAATACGGCTAAATCAGCAAAGCACTTCAACTTAGTCACAACTCGTTCCTGGGATTTAGTCATCGTTGATGAAGCGCACCACCTGAAGAACCGCAGCACCCTCAACTGGAAACTCGTCAACGCCCTAAATAAACGATTCATCTTAATGCTCACCGCCACCCCCGTCCAGAACTCCCTGGTGGAACTATTCAATCTCTTAACCCTCCTCAAACCAGGATTGTTGAAGACGGAAGCCGCGTTTAAAAAAGAGTACGTCTCCTCCAAAAATGGGCGTGTTCCTAAAAACCCAGAAAAGCTGCGGCAGTTAATGCGGGAGGTGATGGTACGCAATACCCGTTCTTTAGTTGATGTCCAGTTACCCAAACGCTTCGCTACCACCATCACTGTTAGTCCTTCCAAGAGTGAAGAGAAACTCTATCAAGACTTGACTGAGTATGTGCGTTCTCTTGAAATCGGTGAATCAGATACAGCCAAACCGCAGAAGTTAGACAAATTTTCCCGTACCAATCTCTTAATGCGGGCAGGTTCTTCGCCTCAAGCTTTAGCCGATTCTCTCAAGAACCTTGCCAAAAAATTCCCCAGTGATGAACTAAAAACGTTAACCCGACGTGCTGCACAGATTAAACAAGTTGAGAAAGCTGCTTCGTTAGTAGACTTACTCAAAAAGTCAACGCAAAAAACCATCGTTTTTACTACCCATCGAGCAACAAGTGCCTACTTAGCCAAAACACTCGAAGAAGCGGGTATCACGTTTGCTCAGTTTCTGGGGGATATGTCGTTAAAAGAGAAAGATGCGGCAATTGAAGCGTTTCGCGATCGCGTTCCTGTCTTACTAGCTTCTGAGACTGGTGGAGAAGGACGAAACATCCAATTTGCAAATGCAATTGTTAACTACGACTTACCCTGGAACCCAATGAAAATTGAACAACGCATTGGGAGAATCCACCGCATCGGGCAGACACAGGATGTGTTTATTTTTAACTTTTGCCTCAAGGACAGTATTGAAGAATATATCCTAAAAATTTTGCACGATAAAATCAATATGTTTGAACTCGTGGTAGGAGAAATCGAAACTATCTTAGGAAACGTTGACGAAGAGTTTGATTTCAGCGAAGTGGTGATAGACATTTGGTTAAAGCATCAAGCCAAACCCGAATTAGATACAGCGTTTGAAAATCTAGCTACCGAGTTGATAAAAGCTAAAGATAAGTATCGGGAAACTAGCGAACTTGATGAACAGATTTTTGGAGAAGACTTTGAAGCCTAATTTAGGAAGGCAAAGGGCAGATGGCAAAGGGCAAAAGGGAACTCATCAAGGGAGAGAGCAAAGGCCAGGAGCTAGGAAGAGTTAATATTTACACATTTCCTCTAAAACTCAGGAAGTAGATGGTAGATTAAATCCTCCTTCTGCCTTCTCTTATGTGTTCCTTATCTCAATATGGTTTCTGATCCAATTCTGTCTACCCTGGCACAACTCATCTCTTTACACGAAGGAATCGCTGAACCGGATGGTGAACAGGTTTTGAATGTCCTGTTAGCGACTAATATCGCGAAAGCTCTCGACTTGCCTGAAGAAGTTACTTTAACCACCAGAGCGGATGTTCCTGAGAGCCATTTTGTCACCTATCACTCGGCTTTACTCAACAAGTTTTCTGAACTGTTAAGTGATAGAGGATGTGTGGCAGCAGTCGGGGTGAAGTATGATAGCTATCTAAAAACTACAGGATTTGAGAAACTCCTACAACAAAATATTGTTCCTCAAAATGGCTTAATTCGATTTCTGGATGCTAAACCCGAAACGACTCGTTATATCTGGTGCAATGTTGCTTACACAGCGGAAGCCGATGAACGAAGAATCGGTATGGTTTCCTTTATCATCAATGAGCTAACTGGAGTGACACCCATAGACATTGGAGATGCTTTGTTTTGGGAAGCTGATCGAATTGATGTTAACGATTCTCCAGACTTAATAACAAAGCCCTTTGAGGAGTTATCGAGTTTAATCGAACAGACAGCCGCGAAATTAATTAAAGCTGAACTAGAGAATTGGAGTGCTAAGTTAACACGAACTCTAACGAGAGATTCTGAACGACTTCACGCTTATTACGGTACGATAGCGACTGAGATTGCTTCAAGGATGGAGTATAAAGGTTTAATAGGTGAAGAAAAAGAGAAGGAGTTAGCTCGTATTGAAGCAACTCAAAGGGAATTAGAGAGGAAGCTGGCGGATATCAAGGAACGTTATACCCTAGTAGTAGACGCTTTTTTACACAGTGCTATGGTCATCCATTTACCAACAGTCCATATCAACTGTGAATTGGTTAGAAAGAAAGCCAAACGGACAGTAACAGCGGTTTGGAATCCCTTCACGAAAATCCTTGAACCTTTACGTTGTGAATTAGGTGGAGAACCTGTCTATGAATTTTATTTAGATGATAAGACGGCTAAAATTATCTCACCCAATTGTTGGAATAAGTGAAGCCATGCCCCACCCGCCGATTGAGTCTTCAATTACCTTTTTTTACACCCATGACCTTGAAATCTCGGCACAGTTCTACGAAGATGTATTGGGATTGAAGTTATGGCTCGATCAAGGTAGTTGTCGGATTTATCGGGTCAGTGGTGATGGGTACGTGGGCTTATGCCAAAGTAGCGAGACAAAAACTCCGCCGACTGACAAGCAATCGAATGTGATTTTTACCCTCGTAACGCAGCAGGTGGACGAGTGGTTTAACTATCTTACTCTGCGGGGTGTCGAATTTGAAAAGCCGCCGGAGCTGAATGAAAAGTACAACATTTACCACTGCTTCTTGCGCGACCCCAATGGCTACCTAATTGAGATTCAACGCTTTGAAAACGCTCCGGGGAGATAGTGAAAACTATTCCACCCCTGTAGGTTCGATTTTGTCAGGATTGGCTGTGTAGCTGTAACGCGCAATGGAGGGCAGACTGGGATGCCATATGTCCTGAGCAGTTCAAGAAAATCCCAATTTTACGGAAGTTAAGGGGGCAACTCGCCAATCAAGTGATTGAACATGGACAATAACGGTGAAGGGAATTCTCCACTACTTAAATGATAGACAGAGCAAAACTTCTGGAAGAGTTGCGTGAAATTGCCAAAGAACGTGGTGGTCACTGTTTTGCCAACGAATATATAAACTCTACAAGTAAATTACTTTTTGAGTGCAAACATGGACATCAGTTTGAATCTTGCCGAGATTATCTCAAAGCCGGGAACTGGTGTCCGTTTTGCGCTGGACGGGGAAGAACTATCGCAGACCTACAAGAGTTAGCTGCTCGATATGGCGGATGTTGTCTTTCTCCTACGTTTTTAGGTATGGGGAAAAAACACCTTTGGGAGTGTGCAGAAGGTCACAAATGGGAAGCTATCCCTCAAAATATCAAGACCCTTGGTAGATGGTGTCCGGATTGTGGACGCGCAAAAAGCGACAGAAATCGGCGACGATACACCCTTGAGGATATGCAGAATTTAGCCCAGTTACGTGGCGGATTATGCCTATCATCTCATTTTGAAAGTGTTGTAAAGAAATTAACCTGGCAATGTACAGAGGGGCATATATGGGAAGCAACTCCACATAACATCAAGAATGATGGATGGTGTCCCAAATGTGCTCAAAAGATTCGTGGAGAGAAACGGAAAACACACAGTATTGAAAAAATGCAGGCATTTGCTAGTAGCAAGGGCGGTCAATGCTTGTCTCAGGTATTTATTAACGTTAAAGGAAGCCTACTGTGGCAGTGTGCCGAAGGTCATCAATGGCAAGCTAATGCAGACAATATTATTAATGGAGGAAAGTGGTGTCCCGATTGTGCGGGGAATAATAAAAAGACAATTGAGGATATGCAAAGACTTGCCGCAGAACGAGTGGGCAAGTGCTTGTCTACTATCTATCAGGGTACAAACACAAAATTGCTATGGGAATGTCAAGAAGGTCACCGCTGGCAAACAATTCCGTCAGTTATTGTTAGAGGAGGATGGTGTCCCGATTGTAGTGCTGGTTTAGGAGAGCGTATCTGTCGTGCATTTTTTGAACAGCTTTTTGGATATCCTTTCAATAAAGCTAGACCGGAATGGTTACGATCCCCTGATGGACATCAGATGGAACTTGATGGTTATTCTCCCTCATTAAAACTTGCTTTCGAGCATCAAGGACTTCAACATTCCCAGCTCATTAAGTATTTTCACTCTTGTGACACTAAATTCGTAAAAATACAAAATCGTGATCAACGAAAACGCGACCTCTGCAAGGTTCATGATGTAACACTTATAGAGGTTCCATCAATCTTAGATGTGCTTGGTATTGATGCCCTTAAGCTTTTTATACGTGATGAACTGTTAAAAAGGGGCATTCCTCTGCCTCCTAGATTTGATGAGAAAAAAGTAGATTTACAGGCAGTTTATTGCCCGAATCGCTTGGGAGAATTACAAGCTATCGCGGTAAAGCATGGAGGAAAACTAATATCAAAACGATATTTAGGTATATTTGAACACCTAGAGTGGGAATGTGCAAAAGGTCATCGTTTTAAGGCAGCACCAAATAATGTGAAGAATAGTGGTAGCTGGTGTCCAAAATGCCTTGGAAAAGATAAAACTATCCAAGATATGCAGACTTTGGCTGCTGAACGTAGCGGCAAGTGTCTGTCAGAAGAATACATCAACAGTGTTACGCCTCTCTTATGGAAATGTAAGGAAGGTCATCAATGGAAAGCAAGACCAAATAACGTTTTTTTTGGCACCTGGTGTCCTGAGTGTGCCAAGAAAGAAAGGGCATTAAAGAGACGAACTCACTCAATTGAGGAGATGCACCAGATAGCCACGGCTCGTAATGGAAAGTGTTTATCTTCCGAATATAAAGGAACTAAACAAAAGCTATTATGGGAGTGCGAAGAGGGTCATGAATGGGCAGCTACGCCTGAGAGTATTCTTCGTGGTGGTACTTGGTGTCCAAGATGTAGAAAACGTAAAAGCCAGAATTTTCACAATATTAATTAGAGCCAAGTAAGTTGCTGAAAAACTTGTGGCAAATTAATGGTTAAACGTGATGTTAAACAAAGCCTTCAGATTGCGATCGCATCCCAGTAGTGCGAATTGCCAAATCGTTTCATCAGAAACTCGATAAACGTTTTAACCCGCAGCGAATGCCTGCAATTCAGCATATTCTGTATATCTGATAACTCGACTATTCGCCCCTCATCGTTAAAACCTCGTTCAGTTTCCTTCATTGCAATGCAGTGCTATGCTGCTTTTCCCTGCCAATCTCTACGCAAAATTGCTAGTAATGCCACATCCTCAAACACCCCCCACTTCCTCACTCGTTGACGTAGCAAACCTTCTTGGACAAACCCGTTTTTCTGCAATACCTTCCCGGAAGCTGGATTTCTCACCATGTGGTAAGCGCAGAGTCTATTGAGTCCTAAATCTTCAAAGGCAAAACGAAGCACAGGTTTCAATGCTTCACTCATGTAACCTTGTCCCCGTGCTTCAACGGCTAACCAGAAACTCAGTTCAGCCTGAGAATGTTCCTGTTCAATATCCCGAATCTCAATGAGTCCGCTAAATACTCTGTCAAACTTATGCTCGATTACAAATGTGACAGAATGACCATCTTCAAACTCTGCAAGTTGTTTGGAGATGTATCGCTCAGCCTCACCATCCGGGTATGGATGAGGAATGGAAATCATAGTGTCAGCAATCTCACGAATACTCGCAACTGTCTGGATTGATGGTGCATCCGCACGAGTGAGTGGGCGCAAGATTAACCTACTTGTCTCTAGCGTGGATTGAGTAAGCATGAACTGTATCTTATCGCGCTCTACGCCTGCGGCTTAACACCATTTGCCAGCAGGACTTACACAAATTGCTCATCTAAAGACTATTCGTAGTAGTAGTAGGTGACACTGCCCACCCTACACGTAGGGGTTCTGCGTAAGCCCTGCCTAGAAAAACTTTAATGCTATTTACAAATCTTTACGAATTGACACATAATATATGTATCGTTGCAAAATTTTCTGAGATAATTACTTTTGGTGACCTATATCACCTTGTGTCAAAGGCTTCGTCACATTTCTTTTCCGGCTCTTATCACTAGCCGTGAACCTGTCGATCACTGAGAATTCCCGTGAAATCTCTGATAGTAGAATTACAGAGCGTGCCAAGAAGTTATGAAACCGACACAAGTTTGCTTCCCTAAATTTCCAGTTCAACAAGTTGCCAATCGGATTATTTACCTACGCAAAATTACTCGCGTTGACCAGCACTTGTTTATGTCAGCAGTCTTGTCTAAAAAATTACTTTCGCTAGAGGAAAAAAACCTAGTTGAACAGGTTTATCAAGGCTTAAATAAAGGCTGGATTAGAGTGGTGGATTAGTAATCCAGTTCTAATAATCATTCATGGCTCTGTTTTCGATGAATCTTTGGCAGTGGAGTGGCTTTGCAGATGAGGAAAGTTTAATTCTCAAAGTCTCCCACTGTCTTTCTTTAGGTAGTTAAGGTTTTAAGAATAAAGACTTGGGTAACGGTAACTCTTAAATAGACAAGAATTATTTTCTTGGATTATACCAATTGGGTATAAGAATGACACAATTGTCTGCGCTATTCTTGGGATGCACTTGGTTTCATTTGTGCCAAAGCCAAACCCAATTGGTATTAGTGATGTAGTGCGATCGCATTCCTTAGAGGCTAAAAGGGCGATCGCTTTTTTACTCAAACTAAGTGCTGGTAAGCAACCCTAGACAAAATATAACCGTAGCTGCGAGGGAAAATCCCATCATCAACCCCGCAGGCATAAAAGTCCGAGTACGGAGAAAGCGTGTTACAAAGACCACAAACAGCACTAATCCAATCAATGCTGCTAGCCCTAACCCTGCTATGGGTATCTGACGACAAAGCAACCAAGCAACTAGCAAGACTATTCCACTGCCTATCCCAGAAAATAGCGAGACTTTACTTTTTGCTTTGAGGTATCCCATTATGCCCCCAACTAGGACTAATAAGGCATATACAGGAATAGACCAGATAGCAATTTGAAATAAATTGTTCATTTTGAGGAAGTCGTCGATGTAGCGCGTTAGCGTAAAAACGAGAAGTTAGGAGATTTAGGGTTATGACCCAGCACGATTTGTTAATGTTAGTACTGCTACTGAGTCCTGGTCTTTTGCTGTCAGTAATTCTTATGCTGACCTTTGCGGCTGGCGGCTAAGCTTGTCGGTTCCACTCTCAAGTACAGCAAGCCTAACCAGGAAAAACAATGCTCACAAAAGAGTATGGCGGTCACAGCAAGGGCGGAACCGACTAACAGAAGACGGCAGCAATAATCCCCCGTACCTGATTTAAGTGTGGCGGGGGTGTGTATGCGTATCAAAAAGCACGGCGTTTACAGCTCCGTTTGCCTAGAGGAATCATTAGGCTTTTCACCGTGACGCGGTTTTGGCTTAGAAGGTTCACTGCGACGTAATGAAATTGAGTCAACTAAGGTTTCTTCTAGTTCCATGCGTTGTTCCATCTGGCGCAGAAAGTAGCCAGTCATCATTGCTGAAGCTAGCAATCCTGCTAAGTTTTCCCGATCAGTTGTGATTTGCACGTTAAAGTTTTCTGAAGGGAGCATCCCCACCAGTCCCTGAACGTTTTGAGAAATGATTTGTTGAATTTCTGGACTTGCCGACTTGGCAACTCGCGACAAAACATCTGGGGATTGGTGCTGGAGATAGTTCAGAAGTTGATTTACTTGCTCATCTTCAGGTTGGGAATTGAGAAAGTCAGGATTAAATACCATTAGTAATCTTCGGTTTGACTTGCTTAGTACCACTCTAAACGATTGTGATGTCTGGCGACTCCTACCTTGTATGATGATTTCTCGCTCTTTAGGAAGAGATTTTAGGGGAAATCCACGTTTAAAGAAAGGCTCAAAGCGCTGTCAGGATTGGGACTGCTTCTCCAGTGGTGGCAGTAGTTGATCAAGTTCAAAATGTTGATGAAATTTGTCGGTAACTTGTAACCAGTAGGAACGACCATCAGTTTGTCGGCGTCTCTGAACAAACCCCAAATTGATAAGCTCCTGAATATGTTGATAAGCACCACTACCACGCAGGTTAATCAAGTCAGGTTGTGCGATCGGGTCTTTTAGTGCGATCGCAGCTAGTGTTCTCAACGCACCTGTACCTAATTCAGCAGGTACTAAACTTTGTAGTAAGTTTTGAAAGGATGAGCGTAACTGTAAGCTATATCCAGATGGAGTTTCGACAACTTCTAGGGCACTATCCCGATGAGCATAGTCTGCCATTAGTTCAATCAGGGCATCTTCGGCATTATCGCGATCGCATCCTGCATATTCAGAAATCTCTGTAATTGAAAGGGGTTGTCCCTTCAGGTAAAGAATCGCTTCTATCTGAGCTGCTAAACGAGGCATGTATAACTTAAGTTTTGGATTTGGGAAGGAAGAGTTATTCTCTCGTGGGCAATGCCCACCTACTATTACTACTACAATGTTTTCTTTTTCCCAATTCCCTCAATCGAGTGCCGTCCTGTAAGTTCAATCAAATTGCTTACCCATAACTAATCTGCCACCTGGCGACCATTCCATACTCTGCTATCCGGCGGATTGACTTGTAGTGCTTGCTACAGTTGAGCTTGCTAGATATCATCAAGTAGCAGTTGAGTACCTGAATTTCTTCTGAACACAGCCACTCCTGTGTTCTTCTTGTTCAACTTGAGCGATACACATGAGTTGATTCAAAAATCCGGTCAGCGCTGGCAGCGACAAAGCCTTGATAAACAGTCCCATCAGCATCAGGATAACGCCG
Organism: Microcoleus sp. FACHB-SPT15; assembly: GCF_014849525.1. NCBI lineage: Bacteria > Bacillati > Cyanobacteriota > Cyanophyceae > Oscillatoriales > Microcoleaceae > Microcoleus > Microcoleus sp. FACHB-SPT15. Next base: position 150,870 of record NZ_JACJNU010000007.1, read on the forward strand.
TGCAAATTCGTAATAGCAGGTGGGAATTTCATGCACTTCACCCCCTGAAAACTCAACAGGCATCTGTTCAGCTAGAGTTGAGGCTTGTTCTAGCAAGACGGTTGGTGAACCCTTAATCCGTCCACCTGACGTGTTGAGTGCCATACCGTGCGATTCCACAACCTCCAGCACACCCTCCAAGCTAGGAGTGTGTACAAGATGATTAACGCTGAGGGTGAAGTGGTTCGGGCGCAGTCCTAGTGCTGCCACCCAAGCCGCATACTCACTCTCTTTTAGCAAGGTTTGATAATCAGCCCAACTGATTGGTGACCACAATCGTCCTGCCCAAAATATATCAATCTCCTGCACACGTTCTGGCTCTACCTGTACACATAGTTGGCGGAGGATTTCCTGCACACTAACGCTAAAGGCACTGCAATCGAGTTCACTGAGGAAGATACGGGGTAAGGTATCGTGCGGTGGGATATAGCCCCAAGCTTGCAGCTTCTTCTCTGGAAACTGATAAGGTGCAAATCGGCGGTAGCCCATTGCCAGAAGATGAGGTTCCAAGGCAGTCAATTGGATGGGTTCTAGATTGAAGGTACGCAAGGCAACATGGTCATTGACTACCTGCTCACCACGCTCAAGGAATACCTGCTGTAGTTGTGCCGCTGCTGGTGCCATCTGGATGTAGTCTTGCCAGAGGTGTTCAAAAAAGGCTTCGGTATTTAAGGAAGCAACTTGAGCCATCATCCTCAGTCAGAATCTTGATACCGCAAGGATACATCTTTTTCTTTTGGTTTCTTTCATAGCAAAATTCTTAACCAAAGGAAATTCCTTTCCTAAAATTTTGCCGACATACTCCTAAATACAACAAGTTGTGTTTAACTATGCCTATCTACTCAAACAAGGCGTATTCAATCAGTCTTGAGATTACCCTGCCTGAAGGGTTTTAATGCAAGTACAAAACTTTCTTGATCGCTATCGACAAGGAGAACGTGATTTCTCCCATGTTGACCTCAGTGGTGCAACTCTAACAGGGGCGAATCTTCGCCACATCAATTTAACAGGAGCCAACCTGACTAATACGAATCTCAGTTGGGCTTGTTTAAGCAATGCCAAGCTAACGGGGGCTTGTCTACATCAAGCTGATTTACGCAATGCTACACTCAACAACACTAACTTTAACCAAGCGACTTTAAGTCGAGCCAAGCTGAGTAAAGTGGATTGGCGTTGGGCAATGCTTGAAGAAGCAGACTTAAATTGGGCAGATTTGACGGATGCTGATTTGAGTGGAGCAAATCTTCAAGGGGCAAAGCTAGATCAGAGTAATCTCGAACAAGCGAAGCTTAACAACGCGGTGCTAGTGAGTGCCGAGTTAATGGAAGCCAATCTCCGCCGCACGATGCTGATTGGAGCTAACCTCACAAGTGCTAATCTGCGGGAGGCTCAGTTAGACAAAGCGAATCTGCGAGACGTAAGTTTAGTTGATGCCAATTTGACGGAAGCGAACCTTAATGCTGTTTACCTGCGCGGCTCAAATCTCAGTGGGGCAGACTTCCATCGAGCAATTTTAACAGGTGCAGACTTGAGTGAAGCAAACTGCGATCGCACAGACTTCAGTCGGGCAAATCTCACGGGTGCTTATTTACTCAAAGCCAGCTTGCATAAAGCGGATTTGCTACGAACAATTCTCCACGATGTTTATCTACTGCATACTGATCTGAGTGAAGCGAATCTACGAGGAGCAGATTTGCGACGGGCAGACTTAAGTGGCGCTTACCTGAAGGATACAACCTTGAGTGAGGCGAATTTGAGTGAAGCCTATTTCTTGGAGAGTTATTTGATTCGTACCAAGCTTGAGGGGGCAGAACTAACAGGTTGCTGTATTCACGGCTGGCACCTTGAAGAGGTTGATCTATCAACAGTTAACTGTCATTACTTATTTACCCAGTTTAACTATGCGACGAAAAGCCCTAGCTATCGCTATCCGGCTAGTGGTGATTTACAACCCGGAGAACTGGCGCTTAGGAACACGAAAGATATTGGCATAGAAGTTCGCTTTCCCAAAGCCCCAAACTGGGAGGCATTAGTGTTTACGCTAACTCAGGTAAAACTGGAGTGCCCAGACATCCTGTTGACAATTAAATCTTATGAATTTAATGACGGAAACTACGTGCTGCGGTTGTCGGCTAATCAGTTGGTGAATACCAAACTCGTGAGTCAACGCATCCTGCAACTCTACCCAAAAATCTTGGAGCGTTTCCTCATTCAACGGCAAACCCTCCTGAACTTACTAAACATTAAGGAGAATCCGGAGTCGAATATCAAACCCTTATCCCGGAGTTCAGTCCTACCGCCTCCTCCAGGTTTCGCTGAGCGCCGACGGCGGATGTATCAAGAAGTCATCAATCAGATAGAACGAATTATCATCTCCCAAGCCCCAGAGCAGTTTGTGGAGAGTGTACAGCGACTGCTGGACTTTTTGAGACAACAGAATCTTTCTACTGAAGAAATCCAGAAGAAAGTTATTGTTCAGGCAATTATGAGGCGAGCGGAACAAGACGAAATATTCCAAAAGCTGCTACTACATTGGGAAGGAACGGCAAATGAGGCAGCACGGTTTTCGATAGTGGGACAGGCGGTACGTTTAGCGATCGCGCTAATTTTATCCCAAGGTCAGCCTAGCTAAATCATCATTTGGGTGTGGCGTTTGTCAGCAAAAGAAACCTAGAAGAACTGACAAGAACCTTTAGTATCTCAACAAAGTTATTAATTGAATTGCATAGCACAACCATTATTAAATCGGCAAGGAATTTGATGGTTCTACATACAAATCTTGGCTAAGTGAGTACGGTATCAAGTTAAATTACTTTAAATCCAACTAAAGAATAAAAACAAATTAACGCTCCGTCTTAAATCTCAGCTAAAATCAAACGCGAATAAGGTGTTTCGAGGAGTAATAGCACCGTGAAATCCTGTCCAGATTATCAAAAGGCAGCATCTTCAGCATTGATATTTGCAACCCTTAGTTGCTTTGCTGCCACTATCTCATCCGCTCAAGCTGCACCAGAGATTAATTCAACAGCAGTAACATCGGCTGAGGCTTCAACTCAGGAATTCCCGGCATCTACAGGTTTATCGACAGCAGAGGTAGCCCCAGCTACGAACCAGCCAACGGTAGCAGAACTGACCAATCCAGTAACTGAGTTAGAACTCGCGCCTAACCTTGTATCGGAGGAAGTGCGATCGCAATCGGAACAAGAAGGACAAGGAGAAATTCTCAACTTCCCCTCTTCCGTATCTCCCCAACAGGTTGCGACTGACAACACTCCAGTACAGGCAACAGAAACATTGCCGCGACCAGTTGAAACGAATGTCAAAGACTTAGCGCAAGCCCTGCCTACACAGGGAGATACGAGTAAAGATACTGTTGGTCAATTAGCGAAGGGTGTGACCCCTCCCCAAACCCCTCCCCGAAGCGGGGAGGGGCTTTCGGACTCCTCCTTCCCTAGCAGGGAAGGAGGCTGGGGGGTTAGGTTTTCCGAATTCGCCAACGGCATCAGTGAACCAATCACTCCGGCAGCAGGGCAATTGGACTCTCTAGATCCAATGCAAGCTGATGACCCAATGGGTCAAGTAACCAATGTTACTCAACTGTCTGATGTGTCCCCAGGTGAGTGGGCATATGAGGCACTACGAAATCTTGTAGAGCGCTATGGCTGTATTGCCGGTTATCCGGATGGCACGTTCCGAGGTAATCGTGCCCTCACCCGTTATGAATTTGCCGCAGGCTTAAATTCTTGCCTACAGCAGGTTGAACGTTTGCTTACCGCCTCTAGTGAAGGCTTTGTCGTCCGTGAAGACTTAGAAACACTGCAACGCTTGGTGCGTGAGTTTGAGACAGAACTGGCGAACTTAGGCACACGAGTGGACGAGTTAGAAGGTCGCACAGCCGCTTTGGAAGATAATCAATTCTCCACCACTACAAAACTCTTTGGACAGGCAATTTTTGGGGTTCAAGGGCGCAGTGAAAATGAATTTGATTTCTTCTTAGACCGATTCGAGGACGACTCCACAAATGTTAATGTCATCGACAATGTGCAGTTGAGTCTGTTCACTCAGTTTAGTCCTCGCAGTCTTCTACTAACTGGTCTCCAAGCAGGTGAAGGCTCAGGCACAGGTGTCTTTTTAGAGAACTATGTCGGCTTGGGTTATGAAGGAGATAACAACAACGACTTTGAGTTGAGTGACCTCAACTACCGTCAATTGTTTGGTAATAACTTTGCCCTCATCGTTGGTCCAGTAGGTGTTAACCCAGTTAACGTTTTCCGGGGAGTAAATCGTGTAGAAAGTGCTGGGGCAGGACCCCTTTCCCGCTTTGCCCAACGTAATCCGATTATCAGTATTGGTGGAAATGGCGGCGGTGTCGGTTTTGACTGGCAACTCGGAACCCGGTTTAGCTTGCAAGGTATCTACTCAGCCAACAGAACCAACGATTCCATTAATGGTGGCTTATTTGGTGGAGATGAAGGGACAACGACAGCAGGTGCCCAGTTAGTCATTTCTCCTACCAATACAATTGATATCTCCCTTCAATACATCAACTCCTACTCACCCTCTGGTCAATTGGGCACAGGTGTTGGTGATGACATCTTGGCAATCCAAATCCCGAATGCTAACGGGTTCCTCAGAGCGCCGATGTTAACAAATGCCTTTGGTGCAACCTTAGAGTGGCGACTTACACCAGGCTTCACTGCTGGAGGTTGGGGTGGTTACACAACATCTGACTTCACGGGTGGCGATGGAAATGTGGAGACATTCAACTGGATGGCTTTCCTCAATTTCCCTGACTTATTGGGTGAAGGGAACTTAGCTGGCATCTATGTCGGTCAGCCTCCCAAAATTACCAGTAGTGACATCTCTGATGACAATGGTGGGAGAAATATTCCTAGCTTCGTAAATCGAGGTGACTTCACATTCAGTGAAGGGGGTCAACCGGATACAACTACTCATGTAGAAGGCTTCTTTCGTTTCCAGGTGACAGATAACATCAGCATCACGCCTGGAGTGATTGTGATTTTCAATCCGAATCACAACGATAACAACGACACGATCACGATTGGAGCAATTCGGACAACCTTTAACTTCTAGAGCTTCCAGCAGTATTGCTGTTCTCAATTCCAGCGAATAGACCGGAAAGCTTATCGGTCTGTTCTCTTTAAAAATTTCAGGGTGAAAATTGCTAACGCTTCCTCAACGTCAACTGTAAGCTCAGCGAGTGGACAATCTAGAAAAATTCCGCTTAGTCAGGAACTTCCAACCGCATGACAGCGTCCTTGACTCCAAAGCCGCGTATGGCTTTAGGTAGGTCTCGTGTTGTTCAGGCGCGACCCTAATTTTTATGCCTAACAATTTTCAAGAGTCAGGACACTCTATACCACTTTTCGTAATACGTCTCGGTGGAACCGCGTTCGGGATAAATTAGTGAAAAAAGTACTGTGACCTGTTGAGCTTCCAGTTGATCAAAATCTCTTAGTTTCCTCTCTCCTTCGTTCATTCACTTACGGAGTCTTAACATGATTGCCAAATCAACTCGTTATGCTGTCTGCCTGGGTTTAGCTGGAGGTTTAGCCGTTGCGATCGCTCCTGCTGTTCGTGCCCAGGTTCAAGTGACAGGCGGTAGCGCTGGTGGACAAGCTGCTTTTTTTGTACCTGTACCAGGAGGCAGTGGCACAGGAGTAGAACTATTTGATGTGGGAATCAACAGACTCCGATTGGAAACTTCAATTGGGAATACAAGCACAGCCATCTTTACACCAACTGCTGCTAGCTTCGACGCTGGAGCAGATAATCAGCCTAATACTGGTGATACAGGCACATTACAAGGCACTTTAGCTGGTTTAGCCTTTTCTGCAAATGGTGGTACTCCTACCCCGTTCCTGAACCGGGATACAGCCCTGAACTTTACCTTAACGAGCTTTGAGACCAACTTGGGTGTCGTTGACGGGACATTGATTAGCCCTCAGACAGCGGGTGATGCTCCGTTAGTTTTCCTGCCAGCCGTAGAAGCTACTGTTGCTAATGGTTCTAGCTTTCAAGCCACGCTTGGAGAATTACAACTCGGTGACTTCGAGGCTGACATCAATGATGGCGTTATTGATCTGGCTTCAACTCTTCGGTTCCGCGAATCGGGTAGCACTTCCACAAGTACAACATCATCAGTTAATTTGCAGCGACGGATTAAATTTACGTTTGAAGGGGAAAACGTTACACCAGAAGATGGTACTGACTTCGCCGTAGATGGCAACGGCAACGGGATGGGTGATGACGACGACAACGGGATGGGTGATGACGACGATAACGGGATGGGTGATGACGACGATAACGGGATGGGTGATGACGACGATAACGGGATGGGTGATGATGACACTGGCAGCATCAGATTTGTTGGCGAAGTCAACAAAAAACTCCAAATTCAGAGCGTTGGCACTCAAGGAGAGCGCGAGTTCAAGATTGAAGCGGATTTAGCCGCTGTCGATATTGCCATTGGCGGACCTTTTAACATTCAGACCGATGATGGATTAAATGAAAACAACATCATCACCAAGTACAAGATCGAAGGTGAAGGCGAAGGCATTATTTCAGACTACGCTAATGCCTTCGGCTTCAGTGGTACTGCCCGACGGGATACACAGTTCACATTTGAGCAAGGTACGAACAAATTAGACGGTCGCAGTAGTGGCGATGTAGACTTCTACGCTGCTGCTGGGGTGACTAGCATCAACAGAGATGTAGAATTCATTAACATCCAAGACGGCGACTTTAATAGTGGTTCTAGCGGTGGTTCTAACGGTTCGGGAGGTTCTAGTGAATTCTCTTTGTGTAATATCTGTGGCACTACACTTGTCACAAATAGCACCGTCGTAATTGGCGGCACCGATATTACAGTTGGTAGCCCGATAATCGTTGTTACAAACAGTGGCAATGCTGGTGGTAGCGGCAGTAGCGGCAGTAGTGGCAGTAGCAGCACTTCAGCTAGCGGCAGCTCCTCAAACGCCACATTTGCTAATTCAGTCAACGTTAATGTTTTCAGCTTAGCAACAGCTTTCACGTCTAGCACAGCTCGTACCCAATACCAAATCCTCACATCTAGCAGCATCCGCTTTGTTACAGATATTGACGCTGATTTTGGCAGTGATGTCGCTACTGGCAATGATGATGAAGATCGTCGTCGTACTCGTGTACGGTTAGTTCAACAGGGAGGAAGGCGTTATTACGTCGTTGTACGCGAAGGTAGTAGTGGCAACGATGATCAACAGACTGCCAATGATACTGAGCAGGATGATGATGACCAGCAGACTGCCAATGATACTGAGCAGGATGATGATGACCAACAGACTGCCAATGATACTGAGCAGGATGATGATGACCAACAGACTGCCAATGATACTGAGCAGGATGATGATGACCAGCAGACTGCTAATGATACTGAGCAGGATGATGATGACCAGCAGACTGCTAATGATACTGAGCAGGATGATGATGACCAGCAGACTGCTAATGATACTGAGCAGGATGATGATGACCAGCAGACTGCTAATGATACTGAGCAGGATGATGATGACCAGCAGACTGCCAATGATACTGAGCAGGATGATGATGACCAACAGACTGCTACTGATACTGAGCAGGATGATGATGACCAGCAGACTGCTACTGATACTGAGCAGGATGATGATGACCAGCAGACTGCTACTGATACTGAGCAGGATGATGATGACCAGCAGACTGCTACTGATACTGAGCAAGATGATGATGAGACAGTCGCTGCTTATGAGCTAGTTGGTCCATCGAGTCGGTGTTTCCCTGGCTTAGTCGGTTTGCAGCAAATTCCCGATTCTGAAGTGAACGGAATCCAACAATAAAACCTTGATAATCTGACGTGGTGTTACCTCCATCAAAGGCTACAGCCATTCAGGATTGAGCAAGTTGTAGCAGAAAAAGATGGGTCGGCTTTAATCAGCAAGACCCATCTTCAGTCGAGAGTACTAATCCATTTGTGTTCGACATCAGCGATCGCATCCTTTCCCAGACCGTAATTGGCAGTTGTTCCAGGTCTTGTGGATGAAGGTGAAGCGATCGCTTTTTCTTGCACAGGTATAGCAACCAGACAAAGACCCACAAGAAAAAACCCGCAACAGACAGCTTCTGCGGGTTCTTCGTTCATTCGATATGATGAAGAGGCTTTCCTCAAATCCTCTTGGTTTAAGCCTAATCAACCTATATGACGAGCGCGTGACAACCAGATAACAATGTAGCGATCGCTTTTTACCAAGCTAAGTCAGAAAGAGAGAGGAACACTTATCACCCTTTTAGGGAGTCAAGTGAGTAAGCTTTAAATATTGTTGCTCCTTAAGGATTTCTACTCCTCGCTTCATCACTTTCCTGAATCTCACGACGAACATCGTCTAAACTTTCACCATCTTCTAAAGCACCAGTCCAGGTTTCAAGACCTTCAGGCTCAGCATCTCGACCTAGTACATCCCGATAGATGTCGTTAATCCGATTTTTCGCCTCGTCACTATTAGCAATGCCTTCACGGACATCATCAAGTGAATTACCTTGGCGTATTACCGTCCTTGACCAGTCTCTGAGTCCTCGCCTGTCTGCATCACGACCTAGCACATCTTCATAAACGTCTCTGACTTCCTGACGTACTCCTACCCTTACGCGAATAGGTTGCCTTACGCGAAGAGGTCGTCGATTGTACCGATAATCATCTCTGTTTGTACAACTAACTTGGTTGTAACGAGTCACAACACAAACTCTCTGTGCTTGTGCAGGAGCAGCCAAGGACATTAAACCAGAAACAGTGAGAACACTAAGAAGCACTGAAGTTCTCAGGGTAATTTTCATAGCTTGTTCCTCTCTTTCTTTGACTTATAGAGCCTGTTGAACAATTACTAAGGTAAAAGATATATCAGCAAGAGACTTCGCCTCATTAGCTCACCTAATTGGATGAATCGAGGGATATGAATATAGGGTAGTCATTTCCTTCAATTAGCTCGTGGTGGTAGATATTATCCAGTTATTTTCAAAGACGTTAATCGGTGCTAAATAGTTGCAAGCTATTCAAGCGGTCTTTCCTTCGCTACTGAATTAATACTTGAGTACAATCTAGGCGATCGCTCTGTTGAAATGAAAATTACATTCATTAGTTGTATATGTAGTTTATGATAACGAATCTAAGTCTATTGATAATTAATTCATTTAGATTTTCGATTTTTGTCATATCCTTAGTCAAAGTTAAATAGGCGATCGCTTAATTATGTTGCGCTGCACTACCTTTAGAAGACAGTGCAGCACTAGTTTGTGTGGTTTTCTGGAAAACCCCTATAAAAACCAACTGTGAACTGCGAAGATTATCAATCAGCATCCTCATTTGCTCTAGTTGGGGAGGCTTTACTCAGTAAAAACCACCATAGCTCTAATCCGATGAGTGCAGCCCCTCCCAAAGTAACACCAAGTTTTAGCCCCCAAGGCTGCTCAATTTGCCGAAATTGACTTGTTTGTCTAGGCGCTTCTGCTGCGGTAGCTGCCTTTATTGGGATACTGGAAGTGATGGAAATTAATAAGCTTAGCCCAATCAAGTGTCCCAAAAATTGACTTTTTTTGAACATTGTTTGTACTCCTAGAATTATCTACTGAAGGAAGGTTTGAAGTTTCGCAGTCGTAAGGCATTAGTAACAACCGAAACTGAACTAAATGCCATTGCTCCACCTGCAATAATTGGGTTCAGTAACCAACCTGTGAAAGGAAATAAAATTCCAGCAGCCAGAGGAATTCCGGCAACGTTGTAAATAAAGGCAAAGAAGAGATTTTGGCGAATGTTGTTAATTGTGGCGCGACTGAGTTGTATCGCTGTGACAATACCACGCAGATCGCCAGCAATTAGAGTGATGTCACTGGCTGCGATCGCAACATCTGTCCCTGTCCCAATCGCTATCCCAACATCAGCTTGAGCAAGTGCTGGGGCATCATTGATTCCATCCCCCACCATCGCAACCATTGATTTTTGATTGGATTTCTCCTTCTTCTCCTTCCTGCCTCGCTTCTGTGCCTGAAGAGATTGGATAATTGCTGCCTTTTGATCGGGACGAACCTCAGCAAAAACACGCTTGATGCCAACTTCGCTTGCGATCGCATCTGCGGTTTGCTGATTGTCACCTGTTAGCATCACCACCTCTAAACCTAACCGTTGCAATGCTCTCACTGCCTCGGTTGAGGAAGGTTTGAGGGCATCAGCAATTCCTACTATTCCCTCAAGTTCTCCATTCACCGCAATCAAGGCTGTTGTTTTACTCGCCGCCTCCCATGTACCTTGATAACGGTTTAATGCTTCAGTACGAATCCCCAGTTGCTGCATCCAGCGAGAGGTTCCAATTTGCACGAATTGGTCATTTACAATACCCTGTACCCCAGCACCAGCAACGGCTTCAAAGTCTTTTGCTTCTGGTAATGGAAAATCGACACCTTGCGCTTTAGCGTACTGCACAACAGCTTCAGCAAGAGGATGTTCAGAGTTGCGTTCAATCGCTGCCGCGAGTCGCAGGAGATTGATTTCATTACTGTAGGCGGTTCCTCTAATCGTCACATAGTCGGTTACGACAGGCTTGCCCTCAGTCAATGTCCCGGTTTTATCCAAAACAATTACTTGAAGATTGTGAGCAATTTCTAGACTGTCTGCCCCCTTAATAAGAATGCCGTTTTGGGCACCGATTCCCGTACCTACCATTACAGAAGTGGGTGTTGCTAAACCCAAGGCACAAGGACAGGCGATAATTAGCACCTCTACTGTGGTAATCATTGCCAGGGTTAGATTACCTGTAAAGTTAAACCAAATCACGAAAGTTGCGATCGCGATCGCGATTACCACTGGCACAAACCATCCTGTTACGCGATCGGCTAAACGCTGAATCGGCGCTTTCGCACCCTGCGCCAGTTGTACCAACTGGACAATCTGTGCCAATACTGTATCTTTGCCTACCCGTGAGGCTTGGAACTTAAAACTGCCGGACTTGTTAATCGTCGCACCAATTACCTCATCCCCTGCCTGCTTTTTCACGGGTATACTCTCACCCGTCACCATCGATTCATCGATTGTGGAGGAACCGTCTAATACTTCGCCATCAACCGGAATTTTCTCCCCTGGACGTACCAGCACGACATCACCAACTTGGACTTCTTGTAGCGGTACATCAACTTCTTTACCCTTGCGAATCAGACGCGCCGTTTTCGCTTGCAACCCAATAAGTTTACGAATTGCTTCAGAAGTCTGTCCCTTTGCCCGACTTTCAAACAGTCGCCCTAGCAGAATCAAGGTAATAACAATCGCAGCCGTTTCATAGTAAACTGCTGGTTCCAAGCCTTGCGCTCTAAAAAATCCTGGAAAAACTGTAACAAAAATTGAGTAAAAATACGCCGCACTGGTGCCTAGTGCAATCAACGTATTCATATCAGCCGCACGGCGTTTCACTGACTTAATCGCACCCTGATAAAACGACTGTCCACACCAGAACTGTACAGGTGTCGTCAAAATTAACTGCAACCAAGGGTTATGCAGCCACATAGGAATAAAGGGAATATGCAGCCCTGTCATCATCGGTAGTGAACCCACGAACAACACTACACTGATGATGCCTCCCACAATTAGCTTGCTTGTCAAGACTTGCTGTTCGGCGCGGCGGGTAGCTTGTTCAGCATCGTCTTCATTCGTGCCGATTTCCTGAAGTGGCGATGCACCGTATCCCGCATCAGTAACCGCTTTTTGAATAGCTTCTAAGTGCGTTTTTTTGGGATTGTATTGAACAGTTGCTTGCTCTGCCCCAAAGTTAACATTGCACTCCTCCACACCAGGAACACCTTGAATTGCTTTCTCTACGTTGGACGCACAGGAAGCACAAGACATACCTCGTAGCTTGAGAGTCAGAGTATCCATATTGACTAGCTCCGGATCGTAGTTACCCTATCTGTAAGGTAAAGTATCTAGTTGACTGGAGAGTCAAGGGGCTAAGCAAAACAGAGTGTACTATTTTCCAGAACTAATGTTTTTGTGAGATTGAAAGTCAAAAGTCCTCGTATGTGGGTTAGATAGTGAAGATTGATCGCTTTCGCTTATTGATCGCTATTCCACGAGTGCAACAGCATCAGGGTTGGCTGCCAAGCGACCATCTTCCATATAAACAATGCGATCGGCAATATCCAAAATCCGATTATCATGCGTCACTAGCAAAATAGTGGCGCCCTGTTCCTTTGCCAATTTCTGCATCATTTCTACCACATCTCGACCGGATTTTTTATCCAGTGCAGCGGTAGGTTCGTCTGCTAAAACAATTTTCGGATGACTCACCAAAGCACGCGCGATCGCAACCCGTTGCTTTTGTCCTCCAGATAGATTATCGGTGTAGTAATCCACACGATTTCCTAAACCGACTGTCTTAAGAATATCGGTTGCTATCTCATCCATATTTTGGTCTAGATAGCGATCATGTAATTCTAGAGACATTCGCACGTTCTGCTTAGCTGTAAGGAAAGTCAACAGGTTGTGTGCCTGGAAAATATAGCCAATTTGCTGTCGCACTACCCTCATCTCGTTTTTACTCGCTCCATTCATTTCTTGTCCCAGGATTTTCAGGCTACCTTCTTGTGCAGAACGCAAGCCTCCCATTAGTGTTAGTAATGTCGTTTTACCAGAACCCGATGGACCAGTCATAATTACAATTTCTCCAGAATGGATGTCGAGATTGATGTCAAATAGCGCTTGTTTTCGTAGTTCTCCTTCACCAAAATAGTGATTGAGTTGATGGATAGAAATAACAGGTTCAGTGCTTGAAAACTGAGTAGAATTTGAGGAATTTAAAGTATGCATAGCCGCTTAGTTGGCGTTAGGGTAATCGTTTGAACTACAAAAGCAAAAGTTGCATGAGGGGTTAAGGGTATTGAGCGTGTGAAGTTAGAAAATATCAGCTGGGTCAGCAGACTGTAATTTCCTCATTGCGATCGCTCCCGATGCAATGCACATCACAAGCGTCAAAGACAGCACGAGTACCAGACGATCCAGCGACATTTTGACGGGGAGTAGCGTCGCTTGTGCAATGAGTCCGTAAAGCCCAAGTGAAATCGCAAATCCCGGAATAAAGCCCAGGATTGCTAGAATCAAAGCCTCCTGAAGCAAAATTCCAACTAGGTAATTATCCCCATAGCCCATTGCTTTGAGGGTGGCGTATTCAGGTAGGTGATCGGAAACATCAGAGTAAAGAATCTGATAAACAATTACCGTTCCCACCAAAAAGCCGACGATAGTTCCGAAGCCAAAGATAACGCCGATAGGACTAACTTGACTCCAATAGTTTCTCTCCCGTTGGATAAATTCTTCCTTGGTTAGAACCAGCACATCATTTGGCAATTTGGCTTTTATCTTGGCTTGTACTTGCTTGATGTCTGCACCCGGTTTTAACGTAATTAGACCGACATCGATATCATCTGCTTGGCGTTCTGGAAACAGACGCAAGAAAGTAGAGTCACTAACAATCAAATTGCCATCAGCCGAGAAAGAGGCTCCCATTGTGAAGACACCCGTGACTTGAATTTGTAAGTCATTCAGTTGAGCTGGAAGCGGTTTAGATTGCTGAAGTTGACTAGCAACATTACCCAGATCGGGTCGCGCTGCCTGGTCATAAAGCACATAATTCAACATCTTGAGTTTATTCAATTCAGGTGCGGCATCTGGCACATCCATTGCTGGGTTACTGGGGTTGAAACCATAAATTTGTACTTGCCAGAAGGTTCGATTAGCAGGATTACGCCATCTTCCGATTCCTAGATAGAGAGAGTTTATAGAAGCTACGCCATCTGTACCTGCTGCTTGAAATAGCCTAGAGCGCGAGAAGGGTTTGATGGTCTGCACGTTATCAGATAGAGAATTTAGCAAGAACAGGTCGCCCCGCAACCGATAGTGCATTCCCGTAGCAGAAGCATAGGCAGATTCCATCAGTCCAAGCTGGAAAAACATAAGGATATCGGCGAAGCCAATTCCAGCTAAGGCAACAAAGAGGCGAGTTTTTTCTCGCTTCACCTGAAGCCATGCCAGTGGTGTTTTGCGAAGTAGTTTACGTAGCATAGGTTTCACCAGAGGTGTCACAAAAAAATGATATCGGGCAACCGTTATCTTTTACTTCAAAGTTACTTGCGGTTGAATGGCTACCTGTACCTGCAAGTTGGTTAGACTTGCCACTTGTTGACTATCCTTTGAATTGAGGCGAATTCTGACTTCAACGACGCGGCGATCGAGGTTCTGTCCAGGCTGATTGCTGAAGACTTTTTGCTGGCTGACTTGCAACCCAACTTGGCGAACCGTTCCCCGCAGTTCTCCAGAAATCCCCTCACCAGTAACGATCGCTGATTGACCACTGCGAATTTTGCCAATGTCACTCTGGTAAATTTCTGCAACCACTTCCATTGGGTCAGTCTTTCCCAGGTCAACAATGCCTTCGTCTGCGATCGCCTCGCCGGATTGGGTGTAAACTTCCAAAACTTGCCCGGAGAGCGGTGCGCGAATGGTTGCCTCTTTCAACTCAGCCTCAGCGCGTTTAACGGCTGCAACTGCCTGGTTTACCTCCATTTGCGCCACCCGGACATCTTCAGGGCGAACTTCGGCAATCTGGTTTAGAGTAGCTCTGGCTCGATTAATTTGGGCACGCAATGTGTCAGCCGTGCGATTCCGATTAGATTTGACTTCGTTGAGTTGTGCTTGGGCAGTTTCCAATGTAAGCCGCCTTTGGTCGAGGTTGGAAGCTGCGATCGCTCCTTCCCGATACAACAGTAGGTAGCGGTTATAGTCGGCTTGTGCAACGTTAACCTCGGATTGCCGACGAGCAATAACAGCCGTTTGAGTCGCTATTTCGCCCTGCAACTCTTTTTCAAGACGAGTAATTTCGGCTTCTTGAGCGGCAATTTCTCCAGATTTTGCTCCAGCTATGACTTGAGCTAGTCTTGCTTGAGTTGTGCTAACTCGCTCCTGCGCCTCAACTAAAGCCGTTTGCAGCCTTTCGCGACTACCGAGAATGGCAATCTCCTGACCTGCCTGAACGAGATCGCCTCGCTTAACCAGCAGTTGAGCAACGCGATCGTTATTTAGCGTCGCTGGGGCAGCCACTCGCACCACTTCTGATGCGGGTTCTAGTCGCCCCAACGCTGTGATTGGCTCAATCGTGGGTGCAGGTGCCACAGGTTCGGCAGGCTTCTGTCCAAACTCAGAAATGCTGTAGTAGAGGGAGCCACCTGTGACGGCAATCCCCAAAACAATAAGTGCGATCGTCCACCGATTAAGAGGCTTTAGCCCTTGCAGGATCGTAGGGTTCTTCATCTTTCTAGATAAGTAATCAACATCTTTCCAAGTAGTGTGACTTGCTCGAAGATTGGGATGTCATTTCCTTCTAAGCGCATCAGCATCAAGCCCATCAGTTGACTCATCACAAAGTCGGCAAGGGCAAGGTCTGAAATTCCAAATAAGTCGGCAAAAGCCTGCTTGTCCTGTTCTCTGATTCGTTCAAAAGCTGGGTTATTGCGAACTGCCTCAGCACCTTGCTGCTGACAAAAATCAACCATCATACAGATGTCTTTAATCAAACGGTCTTCATACTTGACCGCAAAGTTGGCGAGTGCCTCAAATCGCTCCGATAGCGTTTGCCCGTCTTTCAATTCGGTTGCGAAGATTTGGAGATACTCTTGACTCATTTCTTCAACCAGTTGCTCAAACATATCCTCCTTGCGTGGGAAGTAGTAGTAGAGTGTTCCAGTTGATACGCCCAACTCTTTAGCAATCTGTCTAGTTGTGATGGAAGCGTATCCTTTCTGTGCAAACAGGTCAAAGCACTTGTGGAGCAACTCTTTGCGATATTGCTCATGATCAACAATCTTGGGCATCTAGATTTTATATCGGGCAACCGTTATTTAATGTAACTTAACGGTAGCACAGCGTCAACTCCGTGTCATAAGGCAGAGGGTAAGTGCCTGTTCACACTTCATTAAGTCTTCACAGATAGGGGGTAACACCCCTCGTGCCTAAAGGTAATAATTAGGTTAATAGATGCACCCTGATGATTGAGAGAGCCGCTTAACGTGACTCTCTTATTTTTTTTGCGTTCGCGGTTCTGATTTATCCAAACGCGATGGGTAAGCTTGTAGGCGATCTGCGCTTTGCAGCAGCGCTTCGCGATCACATTTTTAGTGTCTCTTGTTAGTCTTATCTCAGAACTGAATAGCAGAAGAGATGCTCATGTCAAAATCAGTTGGTAATGGAGAGGGCAAGGGAAACAAGGGAACCAGGAGAAGTTTTCCTTCTAACCAACTACTGATGGCTACACCCTGCTGCAAACCGCCTTATTCCAAAAGTTGGATTTATGCCACCCTTCAAGAGCAAACCCCACAAAGTTTCCTACTATTAAAGAATAGCCTTTCAATTTTTCACAATCGTTTTTTTATCCTCACTCTCAATACTTTTTACAATTATGTCTTTTAACCCTCAACAAGAAAAAATCCTTGCAGCTTTTGTGACCGCCCTTGAAAAGCTAGATGAATCTTTGCCACTAGGACTACAAAAGCAGCTCAATGCCATTGGTCAGAACTTGGAAGCTAGGGTTGTGGAACTGCCTACCATCGCAGCCAGCCTGCCTTCTTTAAATCAGGCTTACCAGGTAGCTCTAGGAGATACACAAACGGACAAAGGCGAGCATGGCGCAACACTCGTTTCTATGAATCAGGATGGCAGCGCCAAACTTCGCGAACACGCTGCCCAAATTCTCACAGATTCAGACCCAGTTCAAGCTGCCCAGCGAAACCCATATCGAGGGTTAGGGCAAATTGCTACAAACCCATTCAAGCGCTTCTTTGGCAGGGGTTAGGAAAGAAACAACAGAGTTTGCCACTTTGGATCTCGCAAACTCTTCAAAGCAAAGCCGAACACATGAAGAGGTATTCGGAACTGCACTGGACGATAGATGCAATCTCCACCCGATAGCGTTGCGGAGCCTTGATTGCGAAGTGTAGCAGGGTGGAGTCGTTGAATTGGACAAAAAGGAAGGGTGAATCCGGGTAGTCTCGTTGCAGTTGTCGAAGCGATCGCACAATGCAACACAACAGCCTCCTTCGCTTCTACGAATGGAAGTAATTAATTAATGGGGTTGGTATTAAAGTTTGTTGCCAATCTGGTGCAAGAGACTCCATGAACTGCCGTACACAACTCTCAATATGAAAGTCTCTTTGCCCGAATCACCAATCACCAATCACCAGCCCCCACTCTCAAAACAGACCTCGCATTCTAATTGCGTCCGTCTCGGATTCTCAAGGAGAACATCTCATTACGCATACTCATCATTCGCTCAGTCATTGCATTGGTATTTCTAAGCATCTCCATTGCCATTCTTCTAATTTCAGGATTATCAGACTGAAGTAAGGGTAAGGCAGCATCCATCATCTCCATTTGTTGTATAACCATTCGATTGAGTGAGCGCAGCTCCTCAAATTGTCTTGCATCAATTTCTCCAGTATCTTCTGCAATCAGGAGCGGCTGGGACTGGACTTGACGAGTCTTCAATTCATTAGACTCAATCGGTTCGACCGCTTTGGCATTGGTCACTAAGGCAAGAGTGAAAAGAGTAGCTAATGCAGAGCTTTTTAGAAATAAGTTCATGGTAGATTATTCTCTCAATTAAGGTGTTTTGGAAGAGACGGATTCTTGGAAATCTTTCGACTTCTGCTTTAATGTTTAGATTAGGCAGCAAATCTGAGAAATTCCTGAAGATTAGGCTATAACCTTCCTGAGAAAATAGTTAGCTTTAATCCTGCTAAATTAAAGTGAAATTACGATAAAGCTCTACAGTCCAATGCGGATGGCAGTGGGTAAGTATAGTTGCTTGAGGTATTTCACAGCTCTCCTTTTGGGCGAAATGACCCATCTCTCAACCGAGTTACTGGGAGAAAGACGGCTCTTCAATTGACATCAAAAAATATTTGTACCCAAAGGACTATTATGTACATCTCGAACTAAATGGGATGCCATCATCTGCCTATCCTTTAGAGAAAGCTGAACAGGTAATGCAACTTATAAACTAATCAACAGATGAAAATTCTAAAGGGGTATGTTGTCAGTCTATTTGATAAAGAATTCATCTCGACAGGTTTAAAGACTGCTTTTTTCGTAGGTTCTCTGCTCTTTTTAATCAATCATGGTTTTGCCTTTTTGCGAGGAGAGATGAATTATGAGCGTTGGATTTCTGTATTGATGACTTACATCATGCCTTACCTGGTCAATGTTTATGGTCAATATTCTTATCGTCGTAAGCTGAGTAAGCGCAATTGACCTTAACACCTTGACGATAATCTCCGTCATTTGAAAGTGAGGCGAGTTCCTTATCCCTTTAGGTGGAACGGGAGAACATGCTGAATGCTGTACTTTCCGTTGTGACCTTGCCTAAAATGCGATCGCGTCCAAGTCTAGAGGAAAATTAATAGCGCGATCGCACTCATCATTTAACAGCATTCAGCAACTATTCGCAGCTCTACAAAAACTTTAATTTTAGTTACTGAGCGCTAGCGTTACTAGAAGGACGCAGAGGGGCATAGCCAAAAGTGGCATTAGCCATACGGCACCAAATAACGACAGATTTGAAGGAACTCAAATCGACAGTGTCAGGAATTGGGTAACGTTGGGCACCATTGTAATCACGTAAGCGACCTAGGTTGATCGCACTACCTAGATTTTGATAAGTCTGCGGTGGTTGTTCAGGAGTATCCAGGAGAACGTGTAAATCTGGCCCCTGATCACTTGTGCTAAAAGCCGCATCAATCTCTAAATAGCGATGCCCATTTTCTGTAACAATCCGAGCCTTGCCAGTAGTAGGCTTTTCCCCAGCCACAAAAGTTCCGGAGGCTAGGGCTACAGGCTGACTCTGCACCACAGTCGTACCAGAGTTACTTTGGGTAGACGTTGGACTAACGGCTCTTGAAGGTGAATTGGCTGACACTCCTGCTACATAGGCTGAGACGGATAAAGCACAGACTGCAAATGAAGTAGTTCCCAGTAGTAGCAATTGATTAAGCTTCATGCTTTCTAACTCGCTTAAGATAATCTTTCTTGAACTCAGTTATGAGGTGAGTTTCTAGGTTCTCAACAAGTTTGAATGAATAAACGTGGTAGAAAATGATTTTTATCTGAGAGTTTTAGGGGAAATTCTGAGAGGACGCTGAAAGTTTTCTTATCTAAAATGTCTATTAGAAGCTTTATAAAAGCCGTTCAATAAGTTCCTTTCAAACTTGTGTAGGCAAAATAATTGTAAAGGTACTGCCTTCACCAGGTTTGGATCTCACTGTAATACTACCGCTCATGCCTTCTACCAGAGTCTTCACAATGGCTAAACCCAAACCCTGACCCCCCGTAGAACTGGAACGGGCTTCATCCACTCGGTAGAAGCGGTCAAAAATGCGGCTCTGGTTCTGTAGCCCAATCCCAACACCGCGATCGCAGACTTGAATGATTGCCTGTCTATCAACACGCTCTAATTTCAAAACAATTGGCTGTTCGGGATCTGAGTATTTTACGGCATTATCAATCAGGTTAATCAACACTTGTTTGAGGCGATCGCGATCGGCAATCGCCTCAACATCAGTGGTTGTCGTAACTGTAAGCAATCGATTGCTAAACTTTTGTGCCATGCCTGCTACTTCTGCAACCAGATCGTTGAGTAGCACTGATTCTAGATGGAAGTGCATATAACCACTATCGGCACGCGCCAAATCTAGCAAATCTTCCAGCAGACGGACTGTGCGTTCAGCTTCGGAGGCAGCAGTCTCCAAGGCTTCTCGTTGATAGTCGTTAAAGTTTGTCCCTCGTCGCAGCAAGCTTTGCAAATAGCCCAGCACTACAGTTAACGGCGTTCGCAATTCATGAGAGACATTACTAACAAACTGGCGTTGCTGTTCCCAGGCATCGGAAAGTCGAGACAGCATCATGTTGAAGGTTTGAGCTAGTTCTTTCACTTCACTAGGGGCATGGCTTAATTGCAGCTTAGCCTTGCTTAAACCTTCTGCCGAGATTGCCCCAGCCATCTGGCTCATCTCCTGCAAGGGTTGAAGTGAACGCCGAATCCGAAATGCGATCGCACCCATCGTTACAATCGTTACCAAGATACAAACAATAGCAAGGCTCCGAGTGGCGGCAATTAACTGACGCTGATCGTTCGTCACATCTTGAGCCATGTACACCTTACCGAGGAGTATTCCCTTGATGATTACCGAACCTTGGCGCAACACTAGGTATCGCTCACCCACTTGGTGTACTTGGGGCTTAAGTGGCATCTCAGCAAGGGACATTAGTTGAGCCTTGGGGACAACAAAGGAAGCATTCAACCCTACTGATTGAGCCAGTAGTTGACCGTCTGAACCTTTGACCCAGATGAGCAAACCCGGCACCGATATATTATCAATTGTCTTTTGCAGTCCGGTTTTTATGGGTAGCATTTCGCTATAAAGCTCCACATCGCGGGGAAAGCGAACCGCAATGTATTCAACACTTTGCGTATGCGTCGTAATCAAAATCTGCTGCATTTTCCAGCTTGTCCAAACAGCAACACTCCCCAAGCCAAAAACTGAGAGAGCCGCAATTTCCAGCGTTAGACGAAGCTGTAGCGAAGAGGGATCAAGATGTCTTCGCTGAATTTGATTGATTGCTTCCCAAAATTTGCCGATCAGTTGCACATGATGCCTTCAGAAGCGAGATGCGTTTACCAACAAGGGGTTTCGCCCATTCGTTCAATTTAATGTAGGAATTCTATTTAGGCGATATATCCACTCTAGTTGAAGTGCTTTGTTGCAGAATGATGTAGCCCTAACGGATGCCTTAGTTTTTGCTGAGAAAACTGAGAATTGACAGGAGTTCAGAACGAAGTTAGAGAGCCGCACACGAAAGAATTTTAACTGGAAGCAAATGGGGTTTTATCATTTGGTCTCAGCCTACATTCAAGATTCTCTCAACCTAATCTCATCTGTCCTTGTTACAGCTTGGTAAGCTCAGAAAGATTAATAACGTCTGTACACAGGAAACATTGTGACTCGCCAAGGAAAACTGCATCATTTGACTAACAGAATTCCAGGGCAAATCTATCTCTGGCTTGCCATCCCAATCTTTGGTGCTTCCAGTGCAGTAACGCGAAGGCTTACAGAGATTGGTGCTCAAAATTTTGTGAATGGGCAAAATCCAATTTCTCTATGTAATGTTTTATTTGTGGGCAATCTCTGCGCCTTGATGGTTTTGATGTTACTTTACGGGCGAGAGTGGAAGCGGAGAACCTTAAGGCAACTGTCGAGGCAGGATTGGCTCAGTTTAGTTATCGTGGCAATTTTATCTGGCGCACTTGCCCCTGGTTTAATTTTTCAGGCACTGGCATTAACACAGGTCAACAATGTAGTTTTGATTGGCAGGTTAGAACCCCCACTGACGCTTGCCTTGTCTATTTGGTTCTTAGGAGAACGGGTGAATGGTTGGGAAATTGTGGGTGCGATCGCTTCCTTTATCGGCGTTGTCCTGACTATTTTCCTGCAACCGCCTGAAACAAACATGATGCAGGTAGGAGGATTCAGCATTGGGGTTGGTGAATTGTTAGTTGCGATCGCAGCGCTGGCGCTTGCCGTCTCTACGATTATTGGCAAAAAACGGCTCTCCAAAGTACCGTTAGGAATCTACAGTATTGTTCGGACTGGCTTGGGAACGGCAGTCTTCTTCGTGTCTGCTCTGGTACTTTACGGCAGTCACCATTTTATGGATGTCCTTTCACCGTTTCTGTGGCAGTGGATGCTAGCGTATGGTGTGGTAATTGTCGTCGTCGGTCAATCGTTGTGGACAGCTGGCTTGAGAGCCTCTACTGTTTCTACCGCATCGATCGTCAGCTCCTTTACGCCAGTTGCAGGTATCATAGCTGCTTATCTCGTTTTGGGAGAAGTCCCAAGCGCCGCTCAATATCTTGGCGGTAGTGTAATTTTAATCGGCATCATTGTGAGTCAAGTTGGTATTCATAAAAAGACCTCACGTAGAGTTATCGAAACAGTGAACTCTATGCAAGCGGAGCAAGCGATCGCAGGTAAAGTTGGATTCAAGGGTATTTGAACCACTCTTATGTTTTTATCAGTGTTGATGAGGAATGAACACTGATAAAAATCAGTTGCCTAGCCTCGGTAGCTGAACGCTGACAATAGTTCCGATGCCTACTTCAGACTGAATTATTAACTCACCAGCATGGGCTTTGACAATTCGTTTAACAATCGCTAATCCTAATCCGTTACCACAGGGCTTGGTAGTAAAAAACGGTGTACCGAGTTGGGAGAGGATGTCCGTGGGAATAGGATTGCCTGCGTTGTGAATGCTGATGCAGACTCGATCAGGACTTATGCCAAAATCAGTACGCCAAGTGATAACTTCGTCGTCAGCAACAGCTTCGCAAGCGTTTTCGATTAAGTTGATAAATACTTGTTTGAGTTTGTCGCAATCACCGAAAATCCAGGCTGAAGGCAACATTGAAACAAATTCAATTCTTCGTCCTTTAGCGGCGGGAAGTGTACGGATCGAATCAAGCATCCCAGTCACAAAATCGTTTACCTCCAGTGCCTGACATTCAAGTACCTGGCGTTTGGCGTAGAGCAAAATTTCATCCAGTAAACGCTTCAGTCGATCTGCTTCTTCAAGAGCTAGTACCAGACGGAGTTGGGCGTGTTCCGGAAGTTCTATCCGCCCTAAAGCACTCAGCCCCATCAGCACAGTCGTCAAGGGATTGCGAACCTCATGCACGATCATCGCCGCCAGCTCTCCAATTTCAGCTAAACGGGCAATCTCTTGCTCAGCCTGTTTGCGCTCATTCATTTCCGCTTGCAATTGCTCATTCGTCTGCCGAAGTTCAGCCGTTCTCTGTTCGACCTGAGCCTCCAACTGCTCGTTGGCTTCGATCAGTTGCGCCTGAGCCATTTGTAGTTCTTTGGTGCGTTGGGCAACTTCTGCCTCCAAGATTTGATTGAACTGACGCTGCTGCTGATAAAGCTGATAGTTGTCGATTGCCATCGCTGCTCGCTCAGCAAAGATTTCAGCTATTCGTACTTCTTGGTCTGTGAAACAGCGGGGCTGTCGCTGGAACGAGCAAATTGTCCCAATGACTTCTCCTATAGATGTCCGCAAAGGTACACCTAAATACGCTCGGTAGCCGTCTGGAGCTTGCCCATAATCTGTGCAGGCTTTGGCATCTTCAACGACCAGAGGAGCGCCAGTTGCAATGACAGTCCCTGTAAGCGTACCGTGCAGATTGTAAGCCCGATCTACGGCTTCACCCAAATCGAGCGTACTGGATAGGATTCGTTCTTGCCCGTCCTGACAAAGCGTTACCACAGACCAATCTAGCCCAATTAGTTCACTCACTCCTCGCGCCACGGCTTGGAGGTAATCCTTGAGTTCATCTGTCCGGTAACTCAGAGAGGACAGAACCTCTAATGCGTGCTGCTCTTGCTGCCAACGAAATGTATCTAGAGACACGACAACTCACTCCTCGACAAACTCGCGGCAATAGAACTCTGGGAAGTCGTTCACTCACTTTCACTTTCCCACATCGGCTATCGATACTTTAAACATGAATTTGTTAGGCAGTTTGTCAAACTGCTAACCAGACTGCAACAAACACGGCTACCGATGTACCAATAAAGTTGAAGCTCAGATTAATGTTGGTTTAAATCTGTAGAATGCCTAGCGGCTTCTGTTTGTTGTTCCTGTTTTACTCTACGAGAAAGTTGGGCAAATGTGGCTTCTAACAATTCGAGTTGTTGAGTAATTTGCTTGATGCGTTGAATGAGCAGGTCGAGAGGCGGTTTCATGTTAATAATTGTTCCAAAGTTACTTCATCGTTGAGAGAACGGTTTTTGTTGTCATAGTTCTAGGATGTACCTCAAATTTTAAGATTCTCCGATTAATAACTGAGAATCTTCTCAATGAGAACCGCTATAGGTACTTTACGTATTTGGGCAGTTGGCTAATTTTCTACAGAAACTATGTATCTTGAGTCTTAAGTAATAGACTTGTCTTGAAAATAAAGGCTGAAACGACGGAAAATAGTTCTCATTTGGAACTATTTTTATCCTTGTGTAGTGGTTAACTAAGGTGCTTGAGGAACAGCAGGTGCCTGAATGGTGCAAGGCTTCATCTCACACTGCTGTTCATAAAGCTTCTGCACGTAAGGCTCCTGCCAACTCAGTGGAACTTCCAACAAATCTCGTGTTCCAGTGATGCCTTGTCCAAGGAATAGTAAAAGGGCAAGACAACTCACAGCGATGTGAACGTTGCGCCAGCGATTTTTCCGGTCTTGGTAAATGTTTTGTACGATTGCTAGGGAAAAAATCATCAAGAGCGCGGCTGTCATACCGTAATAGTAGTGAGAAATGTACCACTGATCGGTTTTACGATAGATTCCATCTTGACAGCCAAGCACAACTAAAGCCATCCCAGTTAGTGTGGCAAAGATTCCCCGCCATAGTACTGGCTTTGCTTGGTAGAGCAGGACAAGGGAGGAAATCGCCACGGCAAAGATTAGTCCGATCAAGGCAACTTTGAAGGGTTCTTTATCCCAAACTTGGTTGTCTAAAATATTGCCACTAATATCGACAGCTAATGCTAGTAAGACAATACCAACAACAGCACCCGTAAGCCAGCGACCAAGCTGGACATGCTCCTGTCCCACAACTGGCGGAATCTTACTTTTTCCTTGGAGGGTTTGCAATCGCCGCTGTCGAACTTGCCAAGCGCGGTTCACGACAACTCCAATCAATGGAAAGACTACAACTACGGCAAAGAACGGATGCAGTAATATAAGCAAATCTTTGTTCATCGAAATTCTCCGAGAAACCCTACCGTTCTAGGGCAGGGAGGGACAGGAGTAGCAATCTTCGCGGTTCGATGCCGCCAAGATTGCCAAACAATCTATGCCTCTGACAGATGTCTTGATAAAATGTGAGGCATGGAAAAGGCTTACAGCTATCGTTTTTACCCAAATTCTGAGCAAGAAAATCTCTTGCGTCGGACATTGGGCTGTGTCCGGTTGGTCTACAACCGAGCCTTGGCAGCGAGAACTGAAGCCTGGTATGAACGACAAGAGCGAATTGATTATGTTCAAAGCTCTACCCTGTTGACCGGATGGAAGAAACAAGACGACCTCCAGTTTTTGAACGAGATTAGCTGTGTTCCACTTCAACAAGGCTTGAGACATCTTCAAACCGCTTTCAGCAACTTCTTTACAGGTCGGGCGAAATATCCTAACTTCAAAAAGAAGAATTATGGCGGGAGTGCGGAGTTCACCAAGTCTGCATTTAAGTGGAAAGATGACAAAGTGTTTCTGGCAAAGAGTCAAGAACCCTTGAACATTCGCTGGTCTAGACGGTTGCCAGAAGGTGTTGAGCCATCCACTGTTACAGTTAGGTTGAATCGGTCTGGACAGTGGTATGTAAGTCTGCGATTTGATGACCCTAGAGATTTGACGCTTAAACCGGCTCAACAATCCGTTGGGTTGGATGCTGGAATCAGCAGTCTGGTCACACTGAGTACAGGTGAAAAGGTTGCCAATCCTAAACACTTTGACAAGCGCAAAAAGCAACTGCGACGAGCGCAAAAAGCCTTGAGCCGTAAGCAAAAAGGCTCTCACAATCGGGATAAAGCGCGGGTAAAAGTTGCCCGGATTCAGCAACAGATTTCCAATTCCAGAAAAGACCATTTGCACAAACTGACAACAAGGTTGATTCGTGAAAATCAAACGATTGCCGTTGAGTCGTTGGCAGTAAAAAACATGGTCACAAACCACAAACTCGCCCGTTCCATCAGTGATGCTGGATGGGGTGAGATGGTTCGGCAACTGGAATATAAAGCCAAGTGGTACGGTCGAGACTTGGTGAAGATTGACCAATGGTTTCCCAGTTCTAAACGCTGTGGCAACTGTGGTCACGTTATTGAGCGCTTGCCGTTGAACATCCGACAATGGGCTTGTCCTGAGTGTGCGGCACACCACGACCGGGACATCAACGCCGCTCAAAATATTCTCGCCGCAGGGCTTGCGGTGATAGTCTGTGGAGCGAACGTAAGACCTGATGGGCATAAGTCTAAAGGGCAGTTGCGAAAAACCAGCAATGGAAAGAAGCAGAAAACCAAGTCGTGAGTCTTGGGAATCCTCGTGCGTTTACGCCGAGGAGGATGTCAACTGAAACCTCTAGCAGAAGTGGGAACTCAAGGCAGCATGAACTAGGTAAAGATTACGGAACGTTGAACCTAGAAAATGAAGCAGATCGTGTGACAAATCTGCCGAGTAGCCGTGGAACTGAGCAAAATTTACGAGCTAAGCGCTGCGTATCCAAAGGTGGCATTGAATTGGCGGCACCAGATGGACACAGACTTGTAATCCTCTAGCTTGACATCGTCAGGAATGACGTAGCTCTGAGCACCATTGAACTTCTGTAAGCGCCCCAAACTCACATAATCTCCCTCTTTAATGGAAGCGGGTGGTGCTTCGGTGCGATACAAGATCACGTATAAATCGGGTCCTTGACTGGAAGTTTCAAAGGCTTGATCAAGCTCCAAAACCTGCTTACCATCACGAGTCACAATTTGCGCTGTGCCAGTAGTCGGATGCTCAGCTTTGACGAAAGTCCCAGATCTTATGGCATTCTGATTCTGTGCAATCGGTTCAGCCGCTGTGGGTTGTTCCGCCTGAGTCAAGGGCTGATTGGTCAGTGTTGCTCCACAACTACTCAGGGTCAACACTAAGACAGCACCAAGCATTGTGAAATAGTTCAATCTCATAAAGACACCATCTAGAAGTCATCCACTTATTTGTCATCATGAGCGCTGTCACTGAAGTGCATCTGAAACTAAACTAGACTTTCTCTGAATTTAATCCTTGAAGGGATTCAGGCTAATCTCAGGACTTTCTCAGACAATGGTGGTGTTGCCTGCACATTAGGTGCATTTCTTGGATAAAACAGCCAACAGACTAGTAGGTTAACGATAGTTATGACGGCACATATTCTCTTGGTCGAAGATGAAATAAAACTGGCTCGATTTATAGAACTAGAACTCAGCAGCGAGGGCTATCGCGTCAGTGTGGCAAATGATGGGATGGCTGGGTTGACACTAGCGCGAGAGTCAGCACCGGAGTTGATGATTCTTGATTGGATGCTGCCGGGGTTGTCTGGAATAGAAGTGTGCCGTCGCCTCCGAGCAACCGGAAACAAAGTTCCTGTGATTTTGCTAACGGCAAGAGATGAAGTGAGCGATCGCGTGACGGGGTTAGATGCTGGTGCTGATGATTATCTGGTTAAACCTTTCAGCATTGAAGAACTGTTAGCCAGAGTCCGTGCTCATCTGCGTCGCACTCAGGAAGTTGACTTGGATGTGTTGCAGTTTGAAGACTTGAGCTTAAATCGCCGCACCCGTGAAGTTTTTCGAGGCAAACGGGCGATCGAGTTAACTGCAAAAGAATTTGACTTACTCGATTACTTACTCTCGCATCCCCGGCAAGTGTACACGCGAGATCAAATTTTGGAACGGGTCTGGGGTTACGACTTTGGAGGTGATTCTAATATTATTGAAGTCTATGTTCGCTACCTGCGCCTCAAGCTCGAAGAAAACAACGAAAAGCGCTTGATTCACACTGTGCGTAGTGTTGGATATGTATTAAGGGAGTAGTAATATATCCTCTACATAGAGTGATGAAAGAGCGTTAGTATTCAATTCAATTCCTCAGTAATCGCAAACCACTTAAGGTTACGAGTACTGTAGACCCTTCATGTCCAATTACACCTAAAGGCATGGTGATATTACCCGCAAAATTAGCTATCAATAGTAAGACAATAAAACTCAAAGCAAAGGTAATATTTTGTTTGACAATGTTTTGTGAACGTCGTCCTAAGCGAATTGCATGTTCTAGTTTTTCCAAACGATCTGCCATTAAAACAATATCAGCCGTTTCTAAAGCAACATCACTACCCGCTACTCCCATTGCAATACCGACAGAGGCTTGAGCGAGAGCTGGTGCGTCGTTGATACCATCTCCTACCATGGCAACAGTTTGATATTGCCGTTGTAAGCGTCGAATCACGCTCACTTTATCTTCAGGTAGGAGTTCAGCATAAACTTGATCAACGCCTAGTTGTTGGGCAACGCTTTCGGCTGTACGCTGATTGTCACCTGTTAGCATGACAATCTGTTCAATACCTAGCTGTTTTAAGCGCTTAAGGGTAGTGGCAGCACTAGGTCGGATTGTATCTGCGATCGCAATAATTCCAAGCAGTTGTCCTGCATAAGCAACCCAAATAACCGTTTTTCCTTCTGCTTCTAATTCTTGTGCATGAGTGTGGAGAGTTGAAGAGGGCAGGTTTTGTTGAGAAGTAATTTGTTTTCCAGTAAGTGTATCTTCTAAACCCACCCCTACAGGAATTTTTGGCTTCTCTACAAAAGTCGCTTTCCCTGCTAGAACTAGTTGCCCCTCAACCTCACCGCTAATCCCTTGACCAATTTCGGCTTTGACGTTGGCAACTGGTGGTAATTCTAGCTTTGAAAGCTGGGCGGCTTGGGCGATCGCTTGTCCGATAGGATGTTCTGAATAGGCTTCCAACGCTGCCCCAATTTGCAAGACACGGTTTTCTGTTTGCCCTGCGGCTGGGATAATTTGAACGACTTGGAGATTGCCAGTTGTCAGCGTACCAGTTTTATCAAATGCGATCGCTTTTACTCGCCCCATCATCTCCAACTGAGCGCCTGTTTTAAATAAAATCCCCTGTCGTGCGCCATTCGCAATCCCCGATAGCAGTGTCGGCATAATCGAAGCCATCAACGCGCAAGGTGACGCAACTACTAGAAAAATTAAGGCTCGATAAATAGTCGTTTCCCAACCCCAATTCAGCAACAGTGGCGGCAGAGTCGCTAGCAGTATCCCAGCAATCACAATAACCTGAGCATAGCCTCGCTCAAAGCGTTCAATAAACAATTGAGAAGGAGGCGCTTCAGTTTGCGCTTGCTTCACTAACTGAATTACCCGTTGAATCAAGCTACTTTCTGGTGGTTGATGCACTCTCAGCCGTAAAGCACCATTACCATTAATCGTGCCAGCAAAAACTTCATCTCCTACCGTCTTCTCCACAGGCAAAGACTCACCCGTAATTGATGCCTCATTCAAAGCGCTGTACCCTTCTACAACAATCGCATCTGTAGGAATCAGTTCTCCTGGTTTGACTAATACTTCGTCTCCCACTTGGAGTTTTTCAACAGGAATCATCTGTTCAGTACCAGGCAGCAATACCCTTGCGGTATCGGGCGTTACCGCCATCAAGCTGCGGATATTGCGCTCCGTTCGCTGCATTGCATAGCCTTCCAAGGCACCACTAAAGGCGAAGATTAGAATTAACACTGCGCCATCAACGATTAAATAGTATTCCTTTCGCCACAATCCTAAAGAAGCTGCTCCCAGTGCAGCGACAATCATTAATAGGTCAACATCAAGTTGTTTTTCTTCAAAAAGAGTTGTCAGTCCCTCGCGAGTGCTTTCATAGCCTCCGATGACATAGGCGGCTGGGAGAACTAGCAACGCTAGTCCAACCCAATTCAGGTGTAGTGCAAGCCAGCCAAGGGGGACAAGAATTCCACAAATAGCGGCGGCTACAGCATCGGGATGTTCTTTGATCAGTTGGCTGAGGTGGGGGGGTGAGACAGAACGTTGAGCCATCGGAGGAGTAGGTGCAATCTGACGACTTCCTCAGCCTAAACCTTGACATCAGTGTTAATGTCAAGGCATGAGCGTCATTTGTAGGGGCGCACAGTTGTGCGCCCCTACAAGATCTGGCGGTAGTGCGTAGTCCTGAGGGAAAACCCTTTCCCTTTTCCCTAAAACCGATTCATTGAATAGGCGACTTAAATGCACAACAGCTTAGCCCATGCAAAATCAGTACTTAACGATTAAAGAACTCACAGAAGCGGTTGGTGATGGAATTACTCCTAGAATGGTGCGGCATTATCATGCGTCTGGATTGTTACCTCCAGCCGTGCGATCGCAAAGTAACTATCGACTTTATTCCCTAGATGATGTGAAGCGACTGCAACGGATTGTTGCCCTGAAAAAACAAGGCTTTCAGTTATCGCATATTGGGAATTTACTTGATGCAGATTCTGATACTGCTGTTGACACCCTAACGACTCAACTACAACAGCAATATCACCTAGTGATTCAAAAACTTGGACGACTGCGACGTACCGCCTCAGCATTGGAAGGATTACTAGGACGCGATCGCCATTGCCAAGAGGTTCAAGCGGAAGCACTAGCTCAACTACGACACCTTGATGTTGAGAGTAAAGATGCCTCTCTAGAAGATGGATTAGATGCATTAGAGCAACTTTGGGATGGCTTGGATGCAGCGACTGACGCTCACCCGGAAGCCTTCACTGAATCGTTGCAACAGCTTTTACCTGATTTATCCGACCGTTCGGAGATTGAAGTAGACTTGCTCTCAAAACTGGTATTGGCGACGGGGGATGTAAGTTTAGTGCAGTTTGTACGAATTGGTGCAGGGGCAATTGCCGCCTCGCGTGAAGCTCTCAAAGCGGGTTGCCAAGTTATTACTGATGTTCCAGCCGTGGGGAGTGCCATTGACCAAACTCGCCTCGCTCATTTAGGCTGCAAGCTAGAAACCCTAATTGCTAATCCTCACATCACTACAGCAGCAGAAGCCGAAACTACCTTCTGGCATCATGACCAATGGCAAGAACGATTGCAACACTTACCATCAGGCTGTGTTTTGGTAGTTGGGTATGCTCCTTCTGTTCTCATGTCAGTGGTTGTTGCAATTGAAAAAGGTCAACTACAACCCGCCTTGGTGATTGGGATGCCAATTGGGTTTAGCCATGCACCAGCCGCGAAGCGACGGTTGATGCGCTCAGGCGTTCCCTTTATCACCATTGAAGGAAGCTTAGGCGGTGGTTTACTGGCAGCCGTTACATTGAATGCTTTAGCAGCATCATTAATTGAGAAGCCAGACTGTCATTGTTATTTAAAGTAACGACTACTTTTCACTTCAAGAGAGTAGACATTCGGCTATAAATAACGGATTCGACCTTTGAGAAGATAAGTTGTCATTTCCCCTTTACCTTTAATCAAGATATGACTTCGCTTTTCAAAGAAAAACTGCTCCTTTAATCGTTCGTAGGTAGCATCTGTCACTTGAATTTCACCAGGAATTCCATTCGACTCCATCCGAGAAGCTGTATTTACCGTGTCACCCCAGAGATCGTAAATGAATTTAGCTAGACCAATCACTCCTGCGACTACTGGGCCTGTATTGATACCAATTCGGATTTCAAAGGTTTCGTTGATGTGGCGATTAACGCTCTCCAGTTCGGCTTGCATATCCAGTGCCATTTGTGCGATCGCTTCTGCATGATCGGTACGAGGAGTTGGCAAACCGCCAACCACCATATAGGCATCCCCAATCGTCTTGATTTTCTCCAAGCCATGCTGCTGGGCTAATTCGTCAAAGTGAGAGAAAATGATGTTGAGAACGTTTACCAACTCTTCAGGTGTCTTTCTGGAGCAAAACTCCGTAAAACCTACAAGGTCTGCAAATAAAACACTGACCTCTTCAAAACGTTCAGCAATTACCCGTTCTCCCTGTTGTAACCGTTTGGCGATGGATGCCGGGAGAATATTAAGCAATAATTTCTCAGTTTCTTCCTGCTGAAATTTTAGTGCCTCCTGAATCAATATACGTTCTGTAATCTCAGAAATCGTCCCTTCGTAATACAGTAGCGTCCCTTGAGCATCGCGCACAGCACGAGTGTTTTCTGAAATCCAAATCACCTCACCGTTTTTGCGATAGACCAAAGACTCAAACCCCTTCACCTCATTGTTGGCTGAAAGCTCAGCAATATACTGCTGATGGCGGTTAGAATCCACATAAACTTGCCGCCCAATGTCTTCAATACTTTCTAGCAAATCTTCTGGCGAATCATAGCCGTAAATCCTTGCCAGAGCTGGATTAGCACTTTTGTAGCGTCCATCCGGCGTAGACTGAAAAATACCCTCGATCGCATTTTCGACAATATCGTGATAGTTCTCTTCGGCTATTCGCAAAGCCACTTCAGCTTGTTTTCGTCCAACCAGTGAACCGAGTTGTGTGGCAGCGACATTCACTAACTCTACCCAATGCGACTGTTCAGAACTGACCGATTTCATAAAGAAAACCAAAATTGCTAATACTTGGTCATCAACCAAAATCGGCACACCAAAACCTGCTTTTATTCCTGTGGCAGTTAGGTAAAGACGTTGAAAAATTGGCTCTTGTTCAACAGAAACATCTTCAATCCACTCCGGTTTCTTGGATAACCAAATCCTTCCTGGTAGTGCAATACCGGGAGCAAAGGTAAGGTTTAAGCTAGAGTGTATAAATTCTTCTAAACTTGGGTCGCTGGCATACCCACCTTGAGAGCATTCCAGGAGTGTGTTGTCTGCATTCGGAATCCAAGCTTCTCCCAAATCTGCACCAATTGTTTTGCAACAGGAACGCACAATGATTGATAACGCTGATTCAAAGTCATCTGCTTCAGCAATCGCTTGAGTTGTCGAGAGTAAGAACAGAATTTCTGCTTCGGCGCGTTCCCGCACAGCAATTTCAGCAGAGAGTTGAAGATTTTGCGTTTCTAGTTTCTGGGTGCGTTCTTGGACTTTTAGTTCTAAGGTTTGGGCATGGCTTTCTAATGCTTGGTAGGAGAGTTGCAACTTGTGCCAGAGGAGATAACCACGACTCAAAATCCATGTACTAACGAAGGCGAGGAATGGTGAAACGGTAGTTATCCACCAACCCCCTAAAAAAGAGAGATAAGCGCTGCCGATTAAACTAAGGCTGACAGTAGCAATTAGAACAATCGTCCAACGAAGCTGCACTTTCCATCCAAATCCCGCCCCGACACCCGACCAAAGAAGAACCCACAACCATTCCAACGGTTCCGGTACGCCTCTTAGAAGTTGTCTGCCATCCAAGGCAGCACTCAAAATTTGACTGGTGAGGTTGGCGTGTAGCTCAACACCCGCCCATAGCGTCTGAGGATCAGTTGTGTAGGGGGTATAGAACGTATCTTTCAGACTTTCAGCAACTACGCCAATCAACACGATTCGCCCCCGCATTAGATTGGCAGGAACTCTATCTTCTAGAACGTCAGTCAGGGAAATTTTTGGTACTCCCCCACGCAATCGCTGAAAGTTAGCTAAAATCTGAAACCCGCCTACATCAGCACGGACGTAACCGCCTTCGTTCTCCTGAAGTGGCAGGAATTCAGCCATACCCAGCTTAATCAGAGTTGAGTCTTTGCCACTCGCTTCAGGTGTAATATTTTGAGCTTCCAAATAGGCTAATGCTAGCTTTAGCCCCAGCGTCATGCTGGTTTTGCCGTTCGGGTCACGCACTGATAGGAGGTGACGACGGACTTTGCCATCAGTATCCAAAACGAGATCGCTGGCAGCAACTTGATTTCGCTCCCGAAGCACGGGGGGTGAAGCCACCTCTGGTTTGTTACCATCGCTGAGTACCTTTTCAATACCAATCAAATTCGGCGTAGAGGCATAGACTTGTAGTAATTCCTGGTGTCCCGGTTCTACTAGGAGATCGCGATACAGATCTAGTCCGATTAAAGCAGGTTGCTGTGTTTTGAGCTTTTGTATCAGTTTGGCGAGTGTGGCATCTGACATGGGCCACTGTTTCAAGCGCGAGATATCTGGCTCGTCAATGGTGACAATGACGACGCGGGATTCTCCAGATTCTGCCGGACGCAGGCGAAACCATTGGTCTAAAAGCGCAGATTCGAGCAACTGCAAAGTTCCAGACCATTGCAGTGTCAGAACGGCTCCCGTTACACCGATAACAATGATTCCGATGCCACGCGATCGCAAAAGTCTCGTGACGCTTGCCCACATCTAAGTGTCTTGCCTCTAGCCGAGTGGTACTTGATTACTCGGTTATACTGCGATTCCGAGGGTTTGTTTGCAATTCTATGGCAAAGCCAAGCTGATCGCTTCCAAGCCCACCGATTGTAACAACCCGGCTTGGAGCGCTGCCAATTTGGGATTATTTGGTTCCGTGCGTTGTAGTTCCACCAAGGTTGTTAACGCATCGTACCAAAAGCCCTGTTTAGCATAGACAGAGACGCGATCAATTGCGGCAACACTAGCTAGCTGCTGCTTTAAGTTCTCACTCACTTCAGCGCGTTCAATCCAACCACCGACAACCAAGTCTTGGGTGCGATCGCTTGGAGTGCAAACCAGAGCAACACTCCAGTAGTAAGGTTTATCCTGTGCCAATGCTGGTGCTGTCTCTGGTAAGCGAATATTGACTAAACCCGCTTGTTGAGATACAGGAAGATTCACTTGGTAAATGCCGTTCATTTGCTCGTCAAACAAGCTGAATTCCACCGATTGAGCCGTTGTCTGTGGTAGATAAACAAAGAAACTCGGTTGCGGTGCTTGAGTTAGCCCAAGGTGATGCCCAGGGCTAAGAGCCGTTAGGGAACTAGATGTTGCAGTGGGACTAGACAAGCAAGCTGTCTGGACAGGGCGCGAACCGCCGCCAACTGTACCACCACGGGGGGCATCTCTACCGGGAGGGGGTTCAAAGCTTGCGATCGCGTAACTATCTGCCCATGCCTTTGTTGTCAACTGAGGTACCAGCGTTGATAACGATATCAAAGCTAAGATCAACCTCAAGGTACATTTAGCAACAGTCATAACTTTGTAACCTTTTGAGAGTAAGTGGTGAAGAAATTAACGCTAGTAGAAGAAGTAAACCACCCAACATCTAAGGAAGTAAAACGTTGATAAAGCTAGATTCAGAGAACTTGCCAGTTTTGAGACAGGTTTAGTTGGTCAGGAATTAGGTTTTAAAGCAGCAACTTAAAAACCAGAGTTTTTTACTATTCCATGTTTTAGAGTAGGTTAGACTAACAAAACTCTAAAAACATTTGGTTCGTAGTAATTTTATAGGCTGGTACTACTTAATTCATCCGCTATATAGCTGAACTTTACGTAATTACTAATTCTTTTAATTGATGTGCAGCTAATTGGCTAGCCTCTTAGGGCAAGCAAACTGCCGATCACCCCCAACGTCTCAAGCGACATTTAAACGTGCGACAGCTTACAACCAATTCCCAACAAGAATAAATGGTGCCCAGTAGTAGGGATGGCTGAATAGGGGTTGCTTGAGTAAATAAAGTTGAGCCAGTCGCACCGCTTCGGCTTTAGTGACTTCGGGTTTGAGCAGTTCTTGGTAGAATTGCACCATAAACTCTGCCGTTGACTGATCGCTAACTGTCCAAAGAGAGGCAAGGGTACTACGAGCACCCGATCGCACTGCCACTCCAGCCAATCCTAGAGCCGCCCGTTTATCCCCTTTAGCCGTTTGGCAAGCACTCAGCACGAGTAATTCAAGCGGTGGTGAGTTCGACAAATCTCGGTTAAAGAGCAAGGTATTCAATTGTTTAACATCAATACGCCCATCCCAGGTAAGAATAAATGTTTCTGAAGCTTTGGAACTAAATTGTCCATGCGTTGCCAGGTGCATCACCGAGAAGGGCTGCGTTCCCACCTTGTCTTGCACTGCCGCCGCCGTGAATTGCTGATTGAGCAAAACTGAGGCAGGAACTTTAAGACTGATTTCACTCACTTCCTGCTGGACACCGGGTAAAGGGGAGAACTCCTGAGTGCCTTCAGTGAGTCCGCCAACTAACATTTTGAACTGATTCTGGGCAAAGGGTTGAGGCGGTAATAACTGCAAGCTGGGTGCGATCGCAATCCGGTAGTGTTCGATCAAAAACTGCTTGCCATCATACAAAGCTGCCATCGGGAGATTCCGTAATGAGCCATCCAAAACAAATACCAGCGTTTTAATCGATTGACGTGTGAGATCAGCGATCACAGGTTGCACCAACCACGTATAAATTTCTTGAGCGATAGGTAATCGCTCTTGGGCAAACGAGGTACTTCTTAGGGATTGACGCATCCGGTTGCTGACATCTTCCACCTGTTGTTGAGACACAGGTGTGGCATAGTGGCGTAGTGGTTGACCCGGAAGTGAGAGAATAACTTCAAGGCGATCGCGCAGGATAATTGGGTAAATCACAGCGGCGCTTGGATCGACTTTCTCTATCGGTTGAGGTTGACTGTCTAGACAAGCCTCCCGAAAAAAATTGGAAAGTTCAGCCAACTGAAGGGCTTCAATCGTTGCTCGTGCAGAGGAAAGGTTTTTTTGCTGTTGTTCTTGGGGCAAATCCGGCGTGTCTTGCAACAACAAGTCCACCAGTTCCCGATAAACGGGTTCAATACGTTCCCGAAAGGAGAACTGCACATCCTGCTCAGTGGCAACCAAATCTTGACGTAAGGATTGCAGGGTATTCACCGCTTCGGTATAGGATGCGATCGCGCGAGCATAGGCAGAACCGTTTCCTTCGCGTTCATTCGCTGTCTTTACAAGTAGTCGTCCCATTTGCCACTGCCACTGATAAGCAATCTCCGGTGCCCGAAGCGCTTGCACTAAGTTCAGTGCTTGCTGAGTTAGGCGTTTAGCTTCCTCCCACTGCTGTGTTTGTTCGTAAAGCTGTCCCAAACGCCCTAATGCATACGATTCGGCACGAGGATTACCTAAATGTTTTGCCTGGTTTTGTGCTGTAGCTAAAAGTTGAGCCGCTGTAGTGGCTGAGTGAGGATCAAGTTTAACAAGACTTTCTACTAGCTCAATTTGAGCGTAAATTGTGGTTGTCGTGACAGGTAAATTAGCTAGCTGAGCTTGAATAGACGGTAATAGGTTTTGGGCTTCGGCGCGGCGATTCAGTTGAATCAACTGTTCTAGCTGCTGAATTTGGGCTTGCAGTCTCACTGGACTGTTGTCGGTGGCAGCTTGTTGGTAAAATTCTAGGGCAGCTTGGGGCTGGGCTTGGGCTTCGGCAAGATTACCTAAACTCAGCAAAACCACCTGAGTATCTGCTATTAGCTGCAGTTTTTGAGCCACATCTAGACTCTCCTGTAAGACTTTTTCGGAGGCGGCAAAATCACCACTCAGTCGCAAGATGTTGCCTAAGTTCAAAAGTCCAGCGACTTTAAGTTGAGAATCGCTTTGAGTCGCTAAAGACGCTTCTACCTGTTCTAAGCTAGCTTTAGCGAGGCGATAAAACCCCAATATCTGTAAGGCTCTTGCCTGATTGATTTGGGTACCAATTTCACCTGTGCGATCGCCTATTTCTTGATACAGCCTTTGTGCTTCTTGCCACGTTTTTAGGGCTGTTTCTGATTGTCCTAAGCTTAGCTGTAGTTGTCCCTGATTGTTGAGAATCTGAGCTTGAATTAAGGATGGGGAGGTTGGGGAAATTAGGGTAATGGCTTCATTAATTGCTGTTTGGGCTTGCTGTTGCTGTCCGAGTTGCTGATAAGCCAGAGCAAGATAACTTAATACTAAGGCTTGATTTCGGGTATCTCCTTGTGACTGAAACTCAGATGCAGCAGTTTTCCAAACATTAGTCGCTTCTAAGAATTGTCCGGCTTGGTAGAAGGCTTGTCCCGTCTGGAGTTGAGTATCACCTTGCCGCGTTGAGGCGAAGTGGTTGTGTTCAAGGGGAATTATCCCAATTTGGTTTAAGTTCGACACATTTTCTTGAATTGCTCCCCCCTTAGCAAGGAGGGTTGGGGGGGTATGAAATAGGCTCTTGTCTAACCCAATTACTATAATGCGATCGCTTGTCGCCGCATTCACGCCCACAGCGATCATTAACCCTAAAACTATGCAGAACATCAATACTAACCATTTCGGCATAGTAGTTTTGGACAAATACCGCCTTCCAAATTTAATTTTCATTGGTGCATCGGTTGATTTTCCTGGCACTTTTGTGAGTAGTAATTAGAAGAAACGTCTGTCTTAGAATCAGCAACTAGTCGTACACTTCCATCTAATTCAACTACCCAACTTGTCGCCTCAACAAGCGGATTTTGACTCGAAGGAGGACGGGAAAACTCTTCTACTCTCCCAACCTCTCTTGCCTCAACTTCCTCTGTTTGAGAGACTCGCCAATCAGTCCAACTGGGTGACGAATTCAACGCCTCTCTAGGAGTCGGTGGCAATCCTCCCCGCCCCGTGACGACAAAGCTGTTTACTCTTGCTTGAAATGAACACGTTTGGGCAATTTGATTGCTATCGGCAATCGTTTCAGGTAATTCTGTTAATCCTTGACTAGGGTTAACATCGGGTGTGTCAATCACGACTACCCCATCAATACCAAATTGGGAACTAGCACTGATATCACTTAAAGGGGTGCGGCTGTCTCGGAACTCCAGCCCAAATACACCTTGAGCGGTAATGTTGATCTTGCCACCTATCCCGTCAAAAGCATTGGCAACAATATCACTATCTTCATCAGGAACAGCGATCACAAATTGGGCATTAATATCAATATTGCCGCCATTACCATTGTTTCCAGCTTCAGCGGAAATCAAACTATTACGGCGCATGAGTAGGAGATTCTCGACATCTAACTGAATATTGCCACCTTCACCAGAGGCAGAGGAAGCAATAAGTTGTCCTTGGTGATTGAGGAAAATGTCGGCAGCGTTAACGTCTAAGTTCCCAGCTTTGCCTACTCCTACACTACTAACCGTGACTTGAGCGCGATCGCTCACATTCAATTGCTCTGTGGTAATTGTAATATCACCAGCAACCCCCGCTCCCGCCGTGCTAGAACTTACCAGCACCCCATCACTCAGGTCAAAATTCAAAGTAAAAATGTTGGCATTACCGCCATTACCTGTAGAATTAGGTGCCGCATTGACAAAAATGCCACTTGCTGCGCCTTGATTCCCGACTTGTGTTTTGCCGTAAATATCCGTCTCGGTGCCGAATTGCTCTAATCTCGCTTGGTAAGTTGAGTCGTTTCCAGAGATTTGGATCTGCTCACTAACATCTAAGTCAATCGTACCGCCATTACCACTGCCACTCGTGATTGCGTTTAGTTGCCCACCCCCAGTTAGGGTGAGAGTATTGGCATTGACAGCAATCGTGCCACCGTTTCCATCAGAGGTAGTCCGGGCATCAATGACGGCAGCATCAGCCAGATTCAAGCTACCTGTATTCACAAGAATATTGCCCCCTGCGCCAGCAGAATTGGTGCTGCTAAAAATCCCGCTAGAAACTCCATCCACAAAATCTGGGGCAGTGGTAAAGAAGAAATTTATGTCATCGTAAAAGATATCTGTTGGCGTAAACGTGGTGTTCGTTCCTACAACCTCAATGGTTTCAGACGTATTAATCTCAATACTACCTGCATTACCTTGTCCCGATGTTACAGCATTAATTTGAGCACCATCCGATAAGAAAAGCGATCGCCCAACAAGATTAATGTTGCCACCTTCACCGATTCCCGATGGTTGTACTGCCGTTGCCACATCACTATCCGCTAAGGAAATGTCCCCAGTTGCCTCAATTAAGACAGTACTTGCATCACCTTGTCCGGCTGTATCAGAACCAATAATTGACTGATAGGTAGAAATCGAACCAGCTTGAATGTCCAGCATTCCAGCATTGCCGATGCCATTAGCAAACACTCGGCTGGTGATATAGCTTTGACTTAACGACAACTCATCTTGTACTTGTATAGAGATATTGCCTGCATTTCCCTGGGCTTGTCCACCGAAAATACCACTATCACCAACAGCAGTAGAAATTTCTACGCCGTTTTTTAGCAATAAAGAGTCAGCTTGAATATTAATATTGCCACCAGTCCCTATTGCTATTGCCATCTCACCGGACGGCTTAATATTAGTTGTAATTGATGATAGCCAGCCTCTGCCATCTAGCACCATTGGCCCGTTGACATTAATATTAATATCTCCCGATGTTCCAATTGCCTCGAAAGATATACCTGTTTCAATACTGCTACCAACTACATTCAGTGAGCTAGCATTAATCGTAATATTTCCAGCATCTCCCTGACCGCGAGAAAATGCAAATAGTCCCGGATAGCCAAATATACCCGACTCTTTAATAAAGCTGACTTCATTATCAGCAGTAATCATAATATCGCCTGCATTACCGACAGCAAAGTATTGAGCTGAACTATTTAGTACGCTGTCATTAGAGAGAATGTCATTACCTGCCGCGACATTAATATTGTTTCCATTTCCCCCAATGGTACTCTCAGTATCGGCATAGAGGACGCTGTTAGTCATGACGACATTTTGTGCAGCTTGCAAGGAGATTTCTCCCGCATCACCCGTTCCATAAGTCGTGCTAACGAGTTGCCCCTGATTGATAAGAATACTGCCATTGCTACTAGTAAGATTGATGTTAGCTCCCCCACCAAAGTCACCACCAGAAGAGTCTATATAGCGAGTGGTAATATCACCCATCGCGCTGAGACTCACCGCGCCACCATTTACACCGGGAAAGTCGGCGTAGGAAATGAGTACGCCTTCACTAGTGTCTATTGCACCATTGGTACTCGTTAAACTAATAGTGCCACCATTGTTGCGATCGCTAATTGTAAAAATATTACTACTGGTAATATCACCGTTGGCAATCAGATTAACACTCCCACCATTACTAACCGTCTCAAAAGCGTTAGTGTTGATATTGCCAGTTAGGTTAATTCCACCTCTAGAGTCAATAACTACAGAACCACCATCCCCAAACGAATTTTTAAGAATGATTGCTCCTAGTTGAATATTGCCGTCAGCTAATCCAAGATTCGGAGTAAACTGATTGCTCAAAAAAACCAAGCCATTGGCGGCATCAATACTATCGTCAAAGATAATCCGGTTGATGCTAATATCAGCACGGGTTGGTGTTCCCCCAGCCGGGGTAGGAGTCGCAAAAAATGTTGTGGTTCCGGCTCGAATATCTACTACAGGTCTAGCGGTACCATTAATAGTGATCAAAGTACCCTCAGAGAGGAAAACAGTGCTGTCGTTAAACGGTGTACCCACCCCAGTAATCTTAATGGTGTCTGCCGTTACACTTCCGCCAGCTAGAATTTGTAGCGAACCTCCGGTATAGTTACGAAAAGCAACATCACCACCGAATTGAAACACAGGATCATAAGGACTGACTAAATCTCCCAAACTTCCATCTAATTGTTCAATACGAAAGCTACCCCCGGCTGTGAAGCGTCCATCACTCCCTGCTGGGTTAGCACTTCGGAACACCATATTTCCCTGAGAAATTAAGCGGCTGTTTGGGTGATTGAGAACAAAAATATCAATAGCTTGATTTCCTTGTAACAGTAAATCTCCCCCAGCTTCGGCAACGAAAGGAGTAGTGCTACTATCCCTAATTTGTACTTGGTTATAGGCTTGTAGCGTTAAATTTTCCCCAGCCTTTAGTTGACCTTGTAAATTTAGATTGTCCGCTGCTAAGGTAAGATTTCCTGAGGCTGATAAATTTCCGACATTGGTAATCGTCCCTTGGTGGCTTGCCATTTGATTAAAAAACAATGCCCCTGGAGAGATAGAGAGTAGAGTACTCTGTTCGGGATTTGTTGCGCTAAAAAATCCTTGCCCACCTAGTTCTATTGCATCAGCCGTTGTCGCAACAAATGAACCTCCAAGATTTAACGAGGCATTTTGTCCAAAAATTATCCCATTCGGGTTGATGAGAAATACGTTAGCCGTACCATTAGCGCGAATTAAGCCATCAATGCTAGAAACATCTCCTCCTGTAACGCGACTAAGGATGTTTTGTATGCTTAAGTCATTGTTAAAGTACGCAGTTTGTCCTGTGAAAACCGAAAACTGCTCGAAGCTGTGAAATAGGTTAGTGCCGGATTGGGTGCCTTCAATAATCTCAATTGTATTGCCATGGGGAGTAACAACAGAATTATGAGGCAACGTATGATCGGGTACAATTTGCGCTTGTACCGATAATGTTGACGCTAAGAAACAAGAGGTGATGGAAACTAATCGCGCCGGGGTGTTGTTGTAAGCTGAGCGCGAACAGTTTAGTTTAACAACAGGTTTTATCCAGTCTTTACAACTCAAGATATTGCTCGCTAAAATCGGAGGATTATCCTTCCGCCTTCAAATGATCTAAATCAAAAGCATTCTCCCTCTATGTGGCTCAAAGAACGAGGACTTGTCAAGCTTTTGGTAAACAGAATAGTCCTTCACCAACACTAAAGGCTACCAACTAAATCATTCGTGAAGGCTGGTGATAGGTAATGGGTAATCGGTAATCAAAACTGACTCCGACCAGATCCATCACCAACGACCATTCCGTAGCAAAATTTCACAAATCGGCAGAGGATTGCTGTTGTTATTTAAAGTGAGTTCAACCGTAGGCAACAATCCGACTTCCCGAATAACTGCGATGTGGCAAAAATTTACGGGAGGCTCACAAACTGCATCACGTTTGCCTGAAGTCTAACTATCATGAAAGTCTAGAGCTTTGACAGCAAGGTAGGTTATCAACTCAGGACTTACGCAGAACCTCTCTCGTTGTAGGGTGGGCACTACCCACCTACTACTACGAATAGTGTTAAAAGAAGCAATTTGCGTAAGTCCTACAACTGAAAAATTCACTTACCTCCAGCATCTAGAGATTAGACAAAAACAGACGTGAGCATTTGTGAACTAGGAGGGGTCGTGGAGTTGATAGAACCACTTCGGAAAGCGTACCAAAAGCATATGTTGAGGACACAGTTAATTTCGCAGGGGCAACAGGATAGTGCGAGTATCAGTCCTGGAGACTGGTCTTGGCGTTTCTGGCTTACTGTGCCGCTCTACCCATACAATAGGCGGCGAACTGTTCGCAAAGAAGTGGTTAAGGACACGATCTGGACGTTCGACCAGTTGCAGGGCATCCTCTATACTGTCGTACCGATTCGCATGAGTGTGGTTAAGCTCGAAAAAGGAGGACTCCTCGTTTATGCGCCAGTTGCGCCGACAAAAGAGTGTATCCGCCTTGTTAAGGAGTTGGAAGCGAAGCACGGTGAGGTGAAGTATATCATCCTGCCAACTGCCTCTGGCTTAGAACACAAGGTCTTCGTTGGTCCTTTCGCTAGGCAGTTTCCTGCTTCACAAGTTTTTGTGACTGCAAACCAGTGGAGCTTTCCGCTGAATCTGCCACTGGGTTGGCTTGGTTTCCCTACTAAACGGACTCAGATACTCCCAGAGGCTAGCGGTGATACTCCGTTTGGTGAGGAGTTTGACTACGAGGTGCTGAGTATTAATCTCGGACGGGGTTCTTTTGAAGAAGTGGCATTATTTCACAAGCGATCGCGCACTCTATTAGTAACAGATTCCGTGCTTTCTGTGCCCGAAAAACCACCAGAGATTGTCCAAGTTGACCCATACCCCTTACTCTTCCACGCCAGAGACAATGCATTCGAGGTGGTTGAAGACACTGAGGCAAACCGCCGCAAGGGATGGCAGCGCATTTCACTGTTTGCTTTGTACTTCGGCCCAAGCAGGTTGGAGACGATTGGGCTGGGGCAGGCATTTCGGGAGGCTCTCAAAGCGCCAGATCGATCTAGAAGGGCGTATTTTGGTTTGTATCCATTCCGATGGAAGAGCGACTGGAAGCAGTCATTCCAGGCGCTGCGAGGAGGCGGTCGTCCCTTTGTCGCACCGATTCTCCAGATGTTCATTTTCACCCAAGGACAGAGGGAAGTACTCGACTGGGCGGAT
Organism: Microcoleus sp. FACHB-SPT15; assembly: GCF_014849525.1. Lineage (NCBI taxonomy): Bacteria > Bacillati > Cyanobacteriota > Cyanophyceae > Oscillatoriales > Microcoleaceae > Microcoleus > Microcoleus sp. FACHB-SPT15. Next base: position 194,669 of record NZ_JACJNU010000007.1, read on the forward strand.
AAGGTGGCGAAGTGGTATTTCAATCGGATTATTCCCTGCCACTTTGATGCGCCCATTGAGGTAGGGTCGCAGCAGTTCCGGCAGGCGTTCACTTTTCTTGAGAAGAAGCCCTCCGGTGAGGGCACGTTGGGAAGTGGAAGTCAGCCTCTACCTGAGGAGGACTTAGAATTTATAAGGAAACTCGAAGAGAACCTGACCAAGAGGGGCATCACGTCGCCAGCGAAGGACAATGTATGAGGTGGTGATTTTTTGCGATCGCTTTCCTGCTCGTCTAATAATGGCATGACAGACAGCTTAAGGGAACCCTTAAGTTAGGATATGCCCAGTCTTGCGCTTAATGTAATCTAGGAGTTTTTGGTAAGTATCTGGGTCTTTTTGCTCATTAATAATGATTGGGATCGAACTATCTGGTAACCAAAATGTTAATCGACCACTAGCAGAGTGACAAAAACTACTGATGCGGTTGAGGTCAATGACATAATCATTGCGCTCATAACTCACTTGTAGCCAAGACCCAGATAGTGCGTGTGCTGATACGTTTTGGATGTAGCCAAAAACTTGTTGATAATCCTCTGGGTCAGTTTGCTGGTTGATGATAATCGGGATTCCACTGTTGGGCAACCAGAACGTTATCTTGCCATTTGGGGCGCACACAAACGCACTGAGACGGTCAAGATCAACGACATATTCTTTGCGATCGTAATTAACTCTTATCCAGTACGCCACAAAACCTCCTCACTTACAAAGTGAGTTCTGGCAGAACAAACGCTTTTGGTTGCCCAATTACAGGAACAAGCATGGTTCAAGATACCTCTGCTGGAGATGGTTGTGTTGAGACGGTGCTAGAGTGGGCAATACTCTCATCCATAAGCGACTTCTGTGCCTCTTCGCCATGTGCTGTGCCTGACGACACCCCTTCGGCAAGGCGAATTGCGGCTTGCACAAACCCCTGGAACAAAGGATGGGGAGTACTAGGGCGAGAGCGAAACTCTGGGTGGAACTGAGTCGCAATGAAGAAGGGATGACTAGGAAGTTCAATCATCTCTACTAAGCGACCATCCGGTGATGTCCCACTAATCACATAGCCAGTATCCAAAAACAGATTGCGATAAGCGTTATTAAATTCATAGCGGTGGCGGTGACGTTCGTAAACCACCTCATCCTGATACAGCGAGAACGCCAGTGTATTCGGCGCTACACGGCAAGGGTATAGACCTAATCGCATTGTGCCGCCTAAATCCACGACATCTTGCTGTTCTGGTAACAGGTTAATCACCGGATTTGCCGCATTAGGAGCAAACTCTGCACTGTTTGCCTCTTCCAGTCTCGCGACGTGCTGTGCCCATTCAATCACAGAACACTGCATCCCCAAACACAGGCCAAGGAAAGGAATTTGATTTTCACGGGCATATTGAATCGCTGCAATCTTACCATCAACCCCACGGACACCGAAGCCACCAGGGACAACAATACCACTTACACCAGCCAGAAAATGTTCAGCCCCGTAAGATTCAAGCTCTTCAGAACTTACCCAACGCAGGTTTAGGTCACTTCCTATCGCGATCGCAGCATGGCGTAAAGCTTCCACAACCGAAAGATAGGCATCACTTAATCTTATATACTTACCAACCAGCGCAATCTCAATCTGGCGCGTTGGAGAATAAAGACGCTCTACCAGCGTTTGCCACTGCCTCAAGTTGGGTTCGCGTTGCGGTAGATGTAATAACTGTAGGGCTTGCTGTGCCAGTCCCTCTCGCTCCAGAATTAGGGGGACTTCATATATACTCCTGGCATCCGGAGACGTAATTACCGATTCGACGGGGACATCACAAAATTCTGAAAGTTTCTCTTTTAACCCAGGATGTAGGGGGCGATCGCATCGGCAAACTAAAATATCTGGTTGAATACCAATTGAACGCAGTTCCTTCACCGAGTGCTGCGTTGGCTTGGTTTTCATCTCACCTGCTGCCGGAATCCAGGGAAGCAGCGTCACATGGGTATAAAGCACATTATCACGCCCAACATCCTTACGAAACTGACGAATCGCCTCCAAGAACGGCAAGGATTCAATATCACCCACCGTTCCGCCAATTTCTGTAATCACCACATCTGGATTCGTATTCCTCGCAACCCGATGGATACGCTCTTTAATTTCATTTGTAATATGGGGAATGACTTGTACCGTACCCCCCCTGTAGTCGCCGCGACGCTCTTTATTGATTACCGCCTGATAAATCGAGCCTGTAGTAACACTATTGAGGCGCGACATGGATGTATCTGTAAAGCGCTCATAATGCCCTAAATCCAAATCTGTCTCCGCACCATCTGCCGTCACAAACACTTCCCCGTGCTGAAACGGACTCATGGTACCGGGATCGACATTAATATAGGGGTCTAGCTTGAGAATCGAAACCGAATAGTCCCGTGACTTGAGCAAACGTCCTAAGCTGGCGGCAACGATCCCCTTACCGATGCTAGAGACAACGCCCCCTGTTACAAAGACAAACTTAGTCATAAAATTTTTAAGAATACAAGACTTTTAGAGATTCACCCCGTCAATTGTGCCACACTCTTCAAGAATTGTTGGTTGCTGGTGGTACGCTCTGCCCTAGCAAGTGGGCAAAAGGGCAATTTTATGCTTCTCCCTTTTACCTTCGACGGCAGACAGACGGTAATCACCGCTATTCTGAACGGTAACAAATCGCTGCTAACTTTTACGAAAGTATTACATTCTTTTTAAGCAGGTTACACAATGGCTAAGTTTTACCCAGATATCACTGCACCGTTGCAAGATTTCATCAAAGACCAAAAAGTTTTTTTTACAGCAACAGCACCACGCCAAGGTCGAATAAACTTATCACCTAAAGGCATCGATACATTCCGCTGCATTGATAACAAAACAGTTGCTTATCTTGATTTAACGGGCAGTGGTAATGAAACAGCCGCTCACTTAAATGAAGATAGTCGAATGACTATTATGTTTTGTAGCTTTTCTGAAAAACCTTTGATTTTGAGGCTTTATGGTCAAGGGAAGGTAATTCATCCAAGAAATGAAGACTGGCAATCTTTCTATTCACTATTTAATCCTGTGCCAGGAGAACGCCAAATTATTTTTATGCAAGTTGATTTTGCACAAACATCTTGTGGCACAGGTGTACCAATTTATGAATTTAAAGAAGAACGTCAAGCGATTATTGATTGGGCAAATAATAAAGGTGAACAAGGACTTTATGAATATTGGCAGGCAAAGAATTTGAAAAGCATTGATGGTTTACCTACTAAGCTTTTGGAAGATTAAGGCTAGATTAAAGGCTGTCGATTGAAATATTGAATTAGTATATTTTTTTGATGGTTGACTATTAAGCGATGAACATTTAACCTAAAACCACTGAATCTAAAAAATTAGAGTAAGTTATAGAGTTTTAAAGAATTATTCAGTTTTAAGAATGAGAACTATCCTGGGATTGGCGTTGTTAGGAACTTTGATTACCTCTCCGGCTTGGGCAGAACAACCGCTTTATGTTGCCTATCCTCCCACTAAACATCAGACAACTGCCGATCGCATTTTCCTAATTGGCACAGCACCACCAGCAGGAGAAGTGTTGATCAATGGTTCTCGTGTTTCCCGGAGTGCAGCAGGAAATTTCGCACCGAGTTTCCCGTTGCAACTGGGAGAAAATGTATTCACGTTACGCTATCAAAACCAGGAGATTCAGCTTCGAGTCACGCGGCAATCCACTCAACCAGAAGTACCAGTTGGCTTAGCCTTTGGTAAAGATTCGCTGACACCAACGGTAGATATTGCCAGACTACCAGGAGAACTGATTTGTTTTGGCGCGATCGCACCTCCAAATGCTACGGTATCCGTCAAGTTAGGTGAACAAACAATTCCCTTACCGCAACAATCCCAAGCGGTTCAGCTACCACCTAATTCAGCGATATTGACAGCACAAAATCAACCAGCTACAACATCAGCGATTGGTCAATATCAGGGTTGCGCCACAGCTTCGACAGCCGTTAACTTAGGGCAACCGCAATTTCAGCTCACATTGAATGGTAAAACAACAACCCAACCTGCACCAGGAAACGTGTCGATTCTTTCTCCGGCAAAACTAGAGGTTGCAGAAGTAATTGCCGAAGCGGGTGCAGCCCGAACAGGCCCAAGTACAGATTACTCTCGCCTAACACCCTTACCAAAAGGTGTTCGGGCAACGGTTACAGGACGAGAAGGGGAATGGGTACGCCTTGACTATGGTGCTTGGATTAAAGCATCGGAGGTTCGCATTCTGCCAGGTGCGGTACCGCCGTTGTCACTCATTCGCAGTATCAGCGCCCGTCAGGTTGAAGGGGCAACAGAAGTCGTGTTTCCGCTACAAACACCCGTGCCCGTGAGTGTCCAGCAAGGCGATCGCACGTTTACCCTAACGCTTTACAACACAACCGCCCAAACCGATACAATTCGCCTAGATGATGACCCTATAATTTCCCGTCTGGATTGGCAACAAGTGAACCCTACGCAGTTGCAATACACCTTCAACCTCAAATCACAACAACAGTGGGGTTATAGCCTTAGATACGAGGGAACAAGCCTTATTCTCTCTCTTCGTCATCCGCCAAGAATGGGGCGTGGGGGAAGACTCTCTCAAGCGAATCAACCGCTAAGGGGAATGAAAATACTGGTCGATCCAGGACATGGCGGCACAGAAACGGGTTCGATTGGGCCAAATGGTTATCCAGAAAAAGATGTCAACCTTGTGGTGTCTAAGCTGCTGCAAGAACAGCTAATTGCACGGGGGGCAACAGTATATATGACACGGGAGGAGGATAAAGAGGTATCGCTTGCTGATCGCATGAAGATGATCGATCAACTGCAACCTGCGATCGCGCTTTCAATTCACTACAATGCCCTTCCTGATAGTGGTGATGCGATAAATACGAAGGGTATTGGTACCTTCTGGTATCACCCCCAAGCCCACAATCTCGCGATGTTTCTGCACAACTACTTAGTTGAAGAGTTAAAGCGTCCGTCATACGGTGTGTTTTGGAATAACCTGGCTTTGACTCGTCCTTACAGTACCCCAGCAGTGTTGCTGGAACTGGGTTTTATGATCAATCCAGAAGAATTTGAGTGGGTGATCAATCCGCAAGAACAAGAGAAATTGGCAAATGCGATCGCAGATGGCGTTACTGAATGGATGACAACTCAAGCCAAGTAGAGGGAAAGGGGAATGGAGAAATTTTCCTTTTCCCCTTTCTCCTTTAAGGTTTAGCTGTTGCCATAAAGGTTAGGACAGATTTAAAGGTCTAAACAACCACATACTAGTAATAAACCTTCTGCCCTCTGCCCTCTGCCTTTTGCTATAAGAAGCCCTACCTATTAGTCTTTGACAAATGTCCACTCTAGTATCTTGAGTGGTGCGGTTTGCAGGGCTTGCCTGAGGCTAGCGTTATCCTCAAATTTCACTTGCGAGAGGTAGCAGGCTTCAACGTTGACGGTAAACGGTTCCTCTTGAAACGGCCAAGGTTTGACAGTGACTTTTTCATCTTTGAGTTGAACTACGTCATAGCGTGTGCCGTCTGCGCCTTTGCAAATTTCTAAAGCCCGTTCACCTACAGGTAACTCACCTTTGCAGAGAATTAGAGAAAGGCGATCGCAAAATTGCATAAAAGCATAGGCATATTCAACGTCTTTCTTTTTCAACTTCAACTCTTTCTGCCAACGTTGTTGATTCTCAAGTTGCTCATCAAGAAACTGATCCATTTCCTTTGACTCTCCGCGTTTGCCTTCATTGAGAAAGCTCATATGCTTCGAGATGAGTAAGGCAACCCACCGCCCTCGGTATTGGGAATTCTTCGTCATTTCTCTCAGCTTGTCAAACGAAGTGGATTTGTCGAGGGTAAAGTCAAGGGGTGTACCCGCAGGTGTAAGTTCGTTACTTTCCCATTCACGTTCTAAATCGTCGTGGTGGGAGATTGCCGCGATTGTTTCATATAAGCGAACTGGAGAATCTTCTTTCTTCCAATGTCCCGCTAGTTGAGCAGCAAGCAAGGCGTGGGCGCGATGGTAAATCACTTCCCAACCATTCTCATGTTGGTTGACAATCACGAAATGATGATTCTCCTTTATTCCTTGTAATCCTTGTAGAGCCGATTCAGTAATCGCCATTTTTAGGTGATTCGATTAGTGGTTAGTTGCTAGAGATGTTGCTTGCTAATCACGCTTCGGGTTCATCACCCGGAAAACGAAAACTATGAATCGCTGTTACAGGTTACCTGGAGAATTGAAGGGTTTCCCACTGCATCAAGACAGAGATAATGAACCTGTCCAAATTTCTCCCGACTTTTAGGAGAAGGTTAAAAGAATAAGCATTCGACTTAGAGGCGCAAGACGCAGCGCCCCTACAATACTGCTGTACTAAGGGATATGATGTTTAGCGCATCGTGACGAACTCTTCAGCGATCGAAGGATGGAGTCCGACTGTAGCGTCGAAGTCTTTTTTCGTTGCTCCCATTTTGATTGCGATCGCAACTCCTTGAATGATTTCTGCTGCCTGTTCGCCGACCATGTGGGCACCGAGTACCTTTTCGGTATCCTCCTCAACGACTAACTTCATCATGATTCGTTCGTCCCGACCACTGAGGCTATGGTACGTGGGTTTAAACTTGGCGCGATACACCTTCACCGCCTCAGCGTACTGTTCCCGTGCTTGGGCTTCTGTTAACCCTACTGTTGCCGCTTCCGGTGTCGAAAAAACGGCAGTGGGTATATTGTCGTAAGCCATTGTCCGGGATTTACCGCCAAACTGCGTATCGGCAAAGGCACGACCTTCGTTAATCGCTACAGGTGTTAGATTCATACGGTCAGTGCAATCGCCTACGGCAAAAATATTTTCTTGCGAAGTTTGGCTGTATTGATCAACTGCGATCGCACCATTGTTAATTTCTACACCAGCATTCTCTATCCCTAGGTTCTTGAGCTTCGGCTTACGACCTGTAGCTGCAAGAATGGTATCTACAATTATGGTTTCGTTGTGCTTACCTCCGAGCGTTACCTTCAGCCCTTCTGCTGTCTTTTCAATGATTGGAGGGTCAGTAATCATCAGCATCCGGACTCCATGCTTTTGCATCCCCTGTTGAATCTCAGCACGAATATCGTCGTCAAATCCTCGCAAAATCAGGTCATTCCGGATAATCTGTGTCACATCGGAACCCAAGCCATTCATAATGCAGGCAAATTCCACACCGATGTAGCCGCCACCCATAATTAAGAGTCTCTTGGGTTGCTCTTCGAGGAGGAACATCTCATCCGAGGTAATCGCATATTCCATGCCTGGAATATCTGGCTTAACTGGATATCCCCCGACAGCAATCAAAATCTTATCCGCTGTCACTTTACGGTCTCCGATTTCCAGGGTATGGGGGTCGAGGAACTTCGCATAACCCCGAAACAGTTCCACGCTTGCTTTATCCAGCATGTTTTGATATACCCCGTTGAGGCGTTCCAGTTCCTTATGAACGCCAGTAATCATCTTTTTCCAATCAAGGGTACTTTGTACGGGACTCCAGCCAAAGCCTTGAGCATCCTCAAACAGGTCAGGGAAATGGGAGGCGTAAACCATCATTTTTTTGGGAATACAGCCCCGATTGACACAAGTACCACCCAAGTCCTTGAATTCTGCGATCGCAACCTTAGCTCCATATTGAGCCGCCCGTCTTGCCGCCGCAATTCCGCCAGAACCCGCCCCAATCACAAACAAATCGTAATCGTATGTCATTTGGTAACCTCCCTCTACTCTTCAAGTGTAAGAACTAGGGCAGTAGTATGACACACCCTTACTAGCACAAGAGGGGTGATGAGGCGATAAGTGAAAAACTCCAAAATTTTATGTGTATGAACTTCCGACCGCCCCATCTTCCCCATCTCCCCTCACTTCTTAGGCGGAGGTACCGAGCTTCTGGGTACTGAGTTACCAGAATCTGTCTGGCTCGGATAGTCGTCCTCCGGTTGTAACTGCTGTCGTCCGTTCCGAATAACCCGAAGCATATCAGTAAGCTGCTGCTCGATACTAAGCAGTACTGAATCGGCGTATTCGTCAGCACCGTTTTGAATATCCTCACAATCGGCAAGCGTTAATTGGCGCATTTGCTCCAATTCTTGTTGAGCTTGTAGGCGCATCCGCTCAATCTCAGCCAGAGTTTGCTCTTGAACTGCCTCACACTCTTGCTGAACCCGTTGTCGGATTTGACTCGCTTCGAGTTCTGCCTGCTGAATAATGCCCATTTCATCCAAAAGCTGATCAGCCCTTCGCTCAGCAGCTTCCATAATTTCTTGGGCATATTCTTCCGCTTGCAAGAGAATTTCTTCACGCTGGCGGACAATCTTTTGGGCTGTGTCAAAGGCGTCCGGCAGATTCTCCCGAATCAAATCCAGTTGAGCCAGCAATACCTCTTCATCCACCAACGTGCGCTTAGTGAAGGGGATATGAGGGCTATCAAAAAGAATCTCCTCAATCCGGTTGAGTTCCTGCTGTATGTCTACACCTCCTGATCGACTCGGAGGCGGGTCGTTGGGGTTGCTGGGTTCGTCGCGGTCGGGGGGGTCGATCCTGGATGAGTCTCGGCGTAACATCGGTAAATATCTAGGGCAACAGCATGGGGAACAAGATGATCGACAGAGCCGCCAAACCTGGCAACCTCTTTAACCACGCTACTGCTTAAGAAGCTGTACTCGTTAGACGTGGCGAGAAAAACGGTTTCGATCTCATCCCAGAGGGTTTCATTGGTATGAGCCATCTGGAGTTCTTTTTCAAAATCTGAAAGTACCCGTAGCCCCCGCAACAGCACTTTAGCATTCCTCAGTCTTGCATATTCCACGGTCAAACCAGCAAAACTGTCAACTTCTACATTAGGTAGATCTATTGTGCATTTACGAATCTGCTCAACTCGTTCCTGCACTGTAAATAAGGGAGATTTGTCGGGGTTACGAAGTACGGCAACAATCACCTGCTCGAAGAGCTTAGAGCCACGCTCTATGATGTCGAGGTGACCTAAGGTGATGGGATCGAAGCTACCCGGATAAATTGCAATCACGAGAAAAGAGCATCAGGGAAGTTACTCAGGTGATTATACCGATACCAGTCAACCTCAACACGATTATTGGAAGACGATTAATAATGAGATTTTCCTATCGCTGGTGTCTATACGGCTAGGAAAGCCGTTGCCGTGCTTGTTGATGAAAAAATGCTTAAACAACATTTAGCGATCGCTTCTTAACTATCAACGTTAACGGCTGGTAAAGATTTCCTGTCATATTTGATGACTCAACACCATCCTCTATCCCTCCGTGCTTGGTCAAAACTCCATCAAAGTAGGTTAAACAAAGAGTATTGACTGCAAATAAATCGAGAGGGCACCCAATGTCATCATCACTGGCAGAACGTCTCAGTGAGGCAAGGCATAGTCGGTTTGTTGGGCGTGCTTTGGAGCTGAAGCTATTTGAGTCGGTAATTCTCCCAACCAGACACAACGCTGACACCGTTGATTTACCGTTTCAAGTCCTGCACGTCTTTGGGCCGGGTGGTGTTGGTAAGACAACTTTGCTGAGTGAGTTTACTCGGATTTGTGAAAAAGCCCAGGCTCCTACTGTATCCATAGACGCTCGTAATGTCGAACCGGCTCCTGAGTCTTTTTTAAGTGCATTGCGGTTCGCCATGAACCTGAATCCCAACGACTCGCTTCCGGTTCTCGCTGCCGAATTGGAACATAAAGTTCTTCTAATCGACACCTACGAAACCTTTGCACCCCTTGATGACTGGCTACGAGAAGTTTTCTTACCTCAATTGCCAGCCACAACCTTAATTGTTCTCGCCGGACGGCACTCTCCCTCCTCAACTTGGAGAGCTGACCCAGGATGGCAAGCTTTAATCCATATCTTGCCATTGCGTAACCTCAGCCCAGAGGAAAGCCGCACCTATTTGAGCAAACGAGCTGTCCCACCTGTCCAACACCGCTCAGTTCTAGATTTTACCCATGGTTATCCTCTAGCTCTTTCCCTAGTGGCGGATGTGTTTGCTCAGAAAGGGGATATCCAATTTCAGCCTGATGCTGTGCCGGATGTAATAAAGGCGTTGTTGGAAAAATTTGTACAACAGGTTCCAAGCACCGCTCACCGCATGGCATTGGAGGCTTGTGCTTTGGTGCGCCTGACAACAGAAGCCTTACTGGCCAGAATGTTAGGGATGCCTGATGTTCATGAGTTATTTGATTGGCTGCGAGAGCTATCATTTATTGAACCGGGTCAACAAGGACTATTTCCTCATGACTTGGCGCGTGAAGTCTTAATTGCAGATTTGCGTTGGCGTAATCCTGACTGGTATGCCGAACTTCACGGACGTGCTCGCACCTACTACACCAGTCGTTTGGAGCAGACTCAAGGTCAGGAGCAGCATCGGATTCTATTCGACTACATTTTCTTACATCGGGACAACCCAGCCGTTAGACCCCGTTTCACTTGGCAGGAAAATAGCACTCTCTTGACGGATTCCTTTCGGGAAACAGACAAACCAGCACTGCTGCGGATGGTTACTGAGTATGAAGGAGAGGAATCAGCGCGTCTGGCGGCTTACTGGCTAGGACGGCAGCCACAAGGGGTGTTGGTGTTTCGGGACGCTCAACAGCAGCCAGCCGGGTTTGTGATGATGGTGGCGCTACATCAGGCGAGTAACGAGGACTTAACTGTAGATCCAGCGGCACGTTCAACATGGCATTACCTACAAAACCATGCACCGTTGAGAACTAATGAAGGGGCAACTCTATTTCGCTTCTGGATGGCGCGGGAGACTTACCAAACAACGTCACCAACTCAAAGCCTGATTTTTATTAACTTTGTGCAACATCATCGCCTCACAGCAGGACTTGCGTTTACCTTCTTTCCTTGTGCGGAACCGGAGGATTGGGCGGCAATGTTTGCCTATGCTGACTTGGCACGTCTTCCGGAAGCAGATTTTGAGGTGGGAGGACGACGCTATGGAGTATATGGGCATGACTGGCGAGTGTTACCCATGAAGGCGTGGCAAGCGTTGCTGGCACAACGGGAGATTGCGGCTTCGGCACAAGCGATCGCATCATCTCAAGTAACTGAACCGTTAGTGGTTCTCTCGCAAGCTGATTTTATGGGGGCGGTACGCGATGCCCTGCGAGATCTTTCTCGTCCAGATGCGCTACAGAATAATCCGTTGTTGCGATCGCGTTTAGTGATGGAGAAAGTGGCTGTCACCGCTGAAGGGACTGAGGCAATTGCAGCTTTACAGGGTTTGCTACGAGAATCGGCTGAATCATTAGAGGCATCCCCTCGTGATGCTAAATGCTATCGGGCGCTTTATCATACCTATCTACACCCAGCACCCACTCAGGAACAAGCGGCTGAGTTACTCAATTTACCCTTTAGTACCTTTAGGCGTCACTTAAAGAATGGCATAACGCGAGTAGCAGAGATCCTCTGGCATCAAGAAATTAACTGATTAATCTATTGGGTTATGTCAGTGAGAAGGCTTGCTGCAATAGTTAAGTATCAGGACACTCGATAAAGCGATCGCTTTTTCTCATCTATACCAATTGACAGAGGGCAACTGCCAATCAGTTTGAGAGCTTGGTAAGGACTGGCTTAATGCCTCTTAATTCTCTAAGAAAATGATGAAACTCAAATTCTTACCATTAATAGTTGGGCTAATTGCAGCAGCCGCTATTTCTGCAACTCCCCTCACCGCTTTTGCTCAAGATACCGCGCCACAATCTCAACCAACAAGAACTCGCATTCAACTCACTCCAGATCAACAAACTCAATTTCAGCAGCTTGAGGCAAACGCTATTACTGCCATTGAAAAGATCCTCACCGCAGAGCAAAACACTCAGTTTGCTCAGGCAAGACAGAATGGTCAAGGACTGAATGCGATCCAAGGTCTTACGGACGAGCAGAAACAGGGCATTGTTGGGGTTATTGAAAACTTGAACACCGAAATCGGAAATCTCCTGACACCAGAGCAAATTCAGCAAATTGAACAGGGTCAGTAGTTCAAGATTATCCTGAACTCCTGAACTTCTGTATTCTTTTTGTTGAATTCAAAGAACAGCTATATAAAACCCGCCCTCTTCTCAGTCGGCTGAGTGGGGCGGGTTTTAGGTGTTGAGTTTTCTGTGGTTCAAAATTATTCGCTACACTCGTCCCTACAATCATCTGCCATCTGGTTAACCAACAAGGACTTCATTCAGTCTGTAGGCGCACGAGAATAGCTAATTGTTTGATGCGGCAACAAAACCTAGCGTTAAACTGTCATGAGCGAGGAAATGGGCAAGATGATAAGCTCTTTCCTCAGTTTTCAAGAGAATTGTTTCGTATAGATAGCGAGTAGCGCGATCGCCTAAACTTTCTGCTTGTCCAGCTTGACGCCGAATCAATTGAATGACTGCTTGCTCAGCGGCTAAGTCATTTTCTACCATCTGGCGGCAAGGAAAGACACCATCCGCTTCGGGTGAAAAGCAGCACAGTTGCGCTAAGGCACTGAAGCTAGCAGCGGGTACTCCACCGAGTCCATCCAAGCGTTCTCCAATGTCATGAACATGACCTTGCACTTGTTCGTAGCCCTCATTAAAAAACTCATGTAAAGAGTAGAATTCGCTGCCCTCTACAACAAAGTGATGTTTCTGATATTGCAGGTAAAGTCCTTGAAAACTGGCTAAAGCAATGTTTAATCCTTCACAAACAGGTGCGGTGACACTGTGATCGAGTAAGACAGGATTGTCGTAGACTTCGCCAAATGTGCGTAGTAAACCCTGAGTTTCTGACATAAGCGTAGTTTCCTTTCATTAAGGAAGTTTTATTGCAATGAAAGTCTAACACGCCCTCTTCAGAAATTTCAGCAGGTTTCGCCTTTACCTTAATAAAGGTTATGTGCTGGCTTCTGGGTTTTTGCGCGAGTTGGGTGTAATCCCGGATATATTTAGTTGTATTAGTTGAGAATCTCTAGCATTTGAATTATATCTATTTATGAGGGTTAATTAGAAAAAACTCTTTTCCAGCTAAGCTTCTTGGAAAAGCCGGAAGCTTTATTGAAGCGACTAATGATAAAATATTGCATTTTTTGAAACGCATGAATTCATCTAGTTTCAACCCAGAAGCCGATCAAGTGATTGAAATAGCTTTTGCAGATCGGTGGCAAGTTTATAGACGCCTACAAGAGCTAGGAATTTCTTGTCAGTGCAGGACAAACCAGCCTTTAATCGTAAAGGCTGGTAACGTTGTTGAGGCGATTCAACTCTGGAGCGTTGTTCGGCAACTGACGCTTGGACGTCGTGAATTAGCTTCCTGGTTGGAAAGCTGCTGGCAAATTCATGATTAGGGAATGGGGAAGAAGACAAGGAAAAATCTTTCTTGTCTCTACGAGTCTCTGGTCTACTGAAAGGTAAAAAAACTACACCCGTAAGTTCCCTACTCTCCATCCCGCCCCAGAGGGACTGTCTTACTAACCTTTATCCAAAACCAAACATCTTCATGGCACAATCGGCAATTCTGCATTTAGAGGGTATTACCAAGCAGTTTGAGCAAGCAGCTTCCCCAGCAGTTGCTAATGTTACGTTGACGTTGCAGCGGGGGGATTTGCTAGGGTTACTCGGTCCCTCTGGCTGCGGTAAAACCACGCTGTTGCGGATTGTAGCGGGTTTTGAGCAACCTCAGTTAGGAACGGTGGAATTGGCTGAGCGTTTGGTGGCGGGTGCAGGTTGTTGGGTACCGCCAGAACAACGGGATACGGGTATGGTGTTTCAGGACTATGCTTTGTTCCCTCACCTGAATGTCGCCCAGAATGTTGCCTTTGGGTTGAAAAAGAGTCGGGGTAAAACTACTGGGGTATCTATCAAGGAACGCAGTGCAGAAGCGATCGCACTGGTTGGATTAACAGGGTTGGAAAAACGCTACCCTCACGAACTTTCCGGTGGTCAACAGCAGCGCGTTGCCCTTGCCCGTGCTTTAGCACCACGACCCGCTTTGATTTTGCTAGATGAACCCTTAAGCAACCTTGACGTTCAAGTGCGTTTACGACTGCGCCACGAAGTACGCTCAATCCTCAAGGAAACAGGGACTTCGGCGATTTTTGTCACCCACGACCAGGAAGAAGCACTTTCCATTTCAGACCAAGTGGGCGTTATGCGACAGGGACACTTAGAGCAGTTGGGGACACCAGAAGATATCTATATTCATCCCAAGTCCCGCTTTGTTGCAGAATTTGTGACTCAGGCAAACTTCCTTCCCGCCCAACGTCGAGGACACCTTTGGGAAACGGAGGTGGGGTTATTTGAAGTGAGGACACTCGACACACAAGACACTTCATTGGATACGGGGGAATTAATGCTGCGTGAAGAAGACGTGAGCCTAGTGCCCGATGATGATGCTAATGTTACTGTTTGCGATCGCCATTTTCTGGGTCGTGAGTACCGTTACTTTTTAGAAACGCCCTCTGGTAAAAAATTGCAAGTTCGCACAACACTAAACACTCAGGTTCTAGTAGGAACACGGGTAAAGCTGAGTGTCGCTAGCTCATCAATACAAATTTTTTCAACCACTGCACCAATGTCTGAAAATACCCCTGCACTGCGTTCAAAAATTGCCTAACTCGTCCTGAATTTGAGCGATGTATCGAGCCGTACACTGGGATAAAGAAGCTCATGATCGCTTTTAAATTCACAATGAAGCAGAAGAAATTATTAGCTGGAGTTAGCAGGAAAATCCTTTTCTCCAAGCGCAGAGTATGCATGTAGAAACTCAAAACGGACAAGCACGTTGGCAAGATTATGGAGCGTTAGTCTATAGGGATTGGTGATCGCACTGCTTGGATTGATATCAAATAGTAGGGGAAAGGTAAGAGATGGGAAGAATCTTTATCTCAGCGGGTCATGGTGGTGTGGAAGATGGGATCGTAGATCCAGGTACGATTGCCGGAGGAACCACAGAAGCCAGGGAATTGATTAAGCTTCGCGACTTAGTGGCGGCTCAGTTGCGATCGCAGGGCTTTGAAGTCCTTGAGGTTCCCGATAACCTAAGTTTGGCAGAATCGATCGCTTGGATTAATGTTCGCTCCCGTCTTGATGATGTTGCCGTAGAGCTTCAGCTCGATGCCTTTTCTAACCCTACGGTGCGAGGAAGCAGCGTTTTCTACATTCCCAACAACGAGGAACGCAAAGCCCAAGCTGAACTTCTGCTGCGATCGCTCCTGCTGAAGGTACCTCTGTTCGTCAATCGAGGAGTTAAACCGGATACAGAAACGGGGCTGGGTAATCTGGCATTTATCCGCCAAGTGATTATCCCTTCTTTGGTTCTCAATATTGGATTTCTCACCAATCCAGAAGATCGCTCTCTGATTGAGAACCGCCCTCAGGAGATAGCTCAGGGAATTGCTAATGGGTTAGCTGCCTGGAGCCTTACTCTTTCAGAGGCGAGTTCCCTAACTCGCCCGTACCCCCCAATTAATATCAGTATCAACAATAAGGTTTATGGGGAGAATGGCATTATCATCAATGGCAATGCTTACATCCCAGTTAATATCGTTGATAAACTGAATCTGGATTTGACTCAACCAACGAATGTTCGTCTCATCAACTACGGTAACCTTACCTACATTAGAGCCATCGATCTGCGAGAAGCTGGAGTATTTATCGGTTGGGACGCAGCTTCCCGTGCAGTAATTCTGCGTTCGATTTTACCGTTCAAGCCAGAGGAGTTAGGTGCAATTATTAGAAAGGGATACCTTTCTGAGGCAGATTTGAAGGCATTCCTCAAACAGGTTAATCCGCAGGCGCTAAAACAGTTTCCAGATATCGCTAAGCTTTACTTAGAAGAAGCGGCGATTGAGGGGGTCAATCCTGATGTGGCTTTCGCTCAAGCACTTTTAGAAACTGGCTTTTTTCGCTTTGGCGGTACTCTCAAGCCGATTCAGAATAACTTCGGTGGGTTAGCTGCCATTGGGGGGAGTAAAGACGGTGCTACCTTTCTCAGCGCCCGACTCGGTGTCCGCGCCCACATCCAACACTTGAAAGCCTACGCCAATCAGGAGCCACTTGTCCAGGAAGTCGTCGATCCTCGCTTTCGCTTGGTCGGACGGGGGAGTGCCTCTAGGGTTGAGTTGCTCAGTAGACGTTGGTCGGCCGATCCGCTATATGGTGATAAGATTTTGGCGATTTTAAGACAGATGTACAACTCAGCCGGTTTGCTCTAATTGCGAAGTATTCACCTGACCAAAAAGAAGATTAACAAACTCACTCAGGAATCAAGCAACTAAGACCAACGCTCTCATAATGGAGATAGCTGCATACCAGATGTGAGCATTACTGTGAAAGAGAAACACTGACAATCGTTAGATGGATATTGAGGCTCAAGATAGGAAAGTAGCGAAGATAAGGTTGAGGGAAGCACTTGCTGCTTACGGGGGTGATACTAAGCACGAATCTGTAGCCGTAGCAATTGAGAAACTTGTACACCTCAACTCAACAGCAGCACCTACTCGCAGTGACGCGCTAATGGATGGGCAATGGTTATTGATTAGTACGCCCAACTTTCCCAATGGAGAACTGCGAAGTGATGGAAAGTATGTTTATACCCTTGGTCGGCTTGCCTTTAATCTGTTTCAACCCACCAGCTTAAAGATTGTAATTGATCGGGTACTGCAACCTGTAGTTCCGGTAGGCGAGGGTCAACAACGGACTCATGACATCATTGTTGAATTCACGACAGTAGACGAGAATACTCCTACGCTACAAGGCATCGTTCACAACCAAGGGATTTGCTCTCCTCATGATGACAACACTCTGCAAGTACAGTTCACAGGGGGAGAACTGGCACCGAAGGCGCCAAATGAGATAGAAGCATGGAAAGCCGTATTTGGAGAGCAGTCCAAACCTTCAACAACAGGTCTAAAAGAAAGGCTGATGACCAGCGTTTTGAGGATGATGTTCGGGATTGTTCCACCACAAGGAATGGATCGAAACACGGGGCGAGTTTCTTTCAAAATGCGGAGGTCTCCTAAAGGTAATCTCGAACTGCTTTATCTCGATGAAGAGTTGCGTATCACACGAGGGGAGCGAGGTACTGTTCTGGTGTGTGAGCGCATTCTTGAGTAGGTTTGCAGGAGACTTCTAAAATGAACGAACCCTCTTCCGAAAGTATTGCGGAACAACTGCTTGCCGATCTCAGGCAAGAGCAACAATTGGTGAATTCAATAATTAGAGGATGTATTGAGCATCGCTGGGCACTGGGAGAGGAAGAAACAGAGCTTACTGAAGCGATGATTTACAATGCATTTGAGGCATATGCTATCGCTAGAGGTATGGCTCTTTCAGAGGCAGAGAGGTTTTGTGAACAGCATCTAGATGAATTAATAGAGCGTGTTCAAGCGATACTTTAGGCTGATTTTAGGTTCGCTTAATGTTGCATTCTTCGATAATGAAGTTCATCGGATTTTCTTGATAAGCGATCGCTTTCCCCATAATCGTTGAGTTGATGGAAAGCTCTCGTCCAGAACGGCAAACTGACTCACGGGCGTTGCACAAACAGATTACCTGTTGCACCTCGTCCTACCCTGATTTCTGGGTATTTGCTAGTTACCGAGTAGAGAAGGGAGATTATCGAGGTGGAGTGAGTGTGGGAGGCGAAATGGCGCGAGCAATTTTTAGGGCTTGCTCTAGTAACTTTACAGCTTCCTCAGTCTGCTCGGCTTGAGCGTATTCACGAGCGATCGCACTGAGAGCCTTAACCCTCCTATAGTTACCAAATTCATCCGAACTCATCATATCAACAGCTTCAATCGCACGGTCGAACTGCCTTAACTCAGCGTACTCACGAGCAATTCCCAGCAGCAGTTTATTGCGATAGAAACGAGTCTCATTCGTCGCTCCATCGATTGTTTGACCAATTGCTTGAGTTGTCTGCTTTGTCCAATCAAGTGTCTGAGTTGCTTGCACCGCCCAGTTTAGTTCTCCTGCGTTAATAGCCCGTTCGATGATGCTGTAAATAACGTTGGTTTTATTTTGAACTTCCAGACCCTTAATCATCAGAGCCGTTTTAAGCGCTTGGGCATACTGCCCTTTTGATGCATATTGTTCGGCAATGCGAAGAAGCGCCTCGTCTTGATGACCTCTACCAAGGGTATTAGCAAGCTGGAGTGCCTGTTCAAACCGCCCATTTTGTGCATAGAAGGCAACAATAGGTGGCATAAAACTTTGGTAGGCAAAGTTGGAGTCTACTGGAACTTGAGAAAAGTCGGAGGCGGCAAGATTCAGTTTGCCAGTTTGAACCAGTTGAGCCACTTCGAGTGCCCGATCGATTTGTCCAATTCTTAAGTACCCAGCAATAATTTCTTCAAGCGCACGACTCGCCTCAAAAGGAGCATCCGAGCGTAAATTTTCTGCACCTGCTCGTAAATCCGATAGTGCTTTATCCAAAAGCTTGGCTGCTTCTGCACCCTTCTCCAAATATGCATACAGATTGGCAACTGCGGTAAATGTACGCGATCGCGAAATAGGATTTGCAATCTTTTGTGCAGCTACAACGATTTGTTCAAGAGCCTTAAAAGCCAGTGGAGGAACATCTGCTTGTTCAGCTCGTTCTACTTCCTTGCAAATGTTGAGAACTTGCTTTAGCTGCTCTCGATCTAGAGTTTCTACAATTGTTCTTATTGACAAAAGGGCGTCGGTTTCTTTTTGTGCAAAACAGCGAGAAAGCTCTGTTTGTGCTTGAGTTTGTGGAGATTGGTTGCTTGAGGCGCTAGTGTTGAAGGTTCGCTCAACCTTTGAAGCTAAACTCTGAAGCTCGGCTGCTCGGTCAGGCTGACCTGTCTCGTTATAGTAGTTGACTAGGGAAAGCCATACTTGAACAGCTTTGTCAGATTGCCCTGTCCTGTTGTAGTAATCAGCTAACTTTAGCTGTATTTCAGCCTCTCGATCAGGTTGTCTTGAGTCACTTTCACGGTATGCATCTAGCAGCCCTAGCAGCATACCTTCAAGATACTTGTCTCCAAAACTCGTTGCGATTCTAAGGGCCATGTCATGGCGACCATCTATAGCATTGCTTCCCGCTGCTGCAAGTACCCAATTCTCCGGATCGTTCCGAGCGGATGAAGACGGTTCTGGTTCGCAGTATTTGGTCGTCTCAAGAATTTTTTGAGCTTGAGCAAAAAGTGCAGAACTTTTGGTTTCTTGCCCCGCTAAGGCGTAGTTACCCGCAACATGGGTTAAAATTTCAAGCCTATGGCAGGGGTTTGCAAGGGTTTGATTGAAAGACAAAGCTTCTTCTAGAAGCTGAATAGCTCGGTCAGGCTGCTTAATGGTAGTGTAGCCTCCTGCAAGGGAAGCTAATAATTCTGCTTCAGTTAGAACCTGCTCCTGCTGAGCATCTTGTCCAATCACTGCGCTTTCAGTTAGAACGTGCTCCTGCTGAGCATCTTGCCCAATCACTGCGCTGCCTGGATGAGCGATAGCCAGCAGTAACGCAGCCAACAAAAGTTTGAGATTCATCCCTGTAAACTCCTGCTAGAACTGTAAATATAAGTTGTTATTAACTTGCGAGAAACTTTACTAAATTACTTTGTGAATGCTCTTAATCTGAGCCAATCGAGTTACCCATAAGCATCATCTTACTCGAACGCGATCGCTTTCCCCATAATCGCTGAGTTGATGGAACGCTCTCGTGCAGAACGCCCAGCTTACTCACGACGAAACACAAACAGATTGCCTGTTGCACCTCGTCCTACCCTGATTTCTTGGTCTAAGTAGGAGGTTGTCCATTCTGCCTCATTGCGGAGGAATTCCAAGACGGGGATTTTCAGCTCAGGAAAACTCCAGCTTTCCATGCCAAAGGGCTTTGTTGCTTGTATAGAAAAACTGTCAAAGCTCACCTTAGCCATCTCCTCAGAAGCACCCCACGTCCAAACGCCATCAGCTCGTAGCTGCCATTCTCCTAGTAGGGGTAAGTCAAGCAAAGCACTGTTAGAGGCAGAAATCTTCCCCGCACCGCCTGCCACCAACTTTTGCCACACTCGTTTGATTGTTATTGTTGCCCCAAAATCTGGAATTGATGCAACCTGGCGGGTAACGACTGTTCCTTTTGAGGCGTACACTAATTGCCAGTTACCGAGTAGAGAAGGGAGATGGTCGGGGTGGAGTGGGTGTGGGATGGGATTGATGCTTTCTAGCTGTTGCACAATTTCATCGATTTGCTCTCCATCTGATGGAAATAGCGCTTGCTGTAGCCCTAATGCTTCTACTCGTTGCAAGAGTTCAGTTTTTAGGGCAAATCTTGTTGCGTCATTTTCTACCATGTACTGAAATATCCATTGTTTTCTTCTTATTGTTATCTCGGTTAGTGACGATGCAAATAGGCTTGTCGTTGTGCGTGAATCTCCGAAAGACGGTTGAATGCTTCTTGTGTGTACCTTGTAGCTTCTCGCCCAATGGCTGACCAGACTAGTTTCAGTGCTTTCACGTCTTGGCAGGCGCGTATTAAGGTGCAGCAAGCGGCTACCCACTGCTCTAGCTGGCGGTAGCTGATAAAGTAGCCGCCAATGCCTTGAATATGCACCCAAAGTACGTGCTTCCACTTTTCCCAACGCCAAACTCTGTTCTGGTCAGTTTTTAGATATTTGGCGAGTTGTTTGCGGGTAATGACAAAGGTTTTGGGGTTGATGCGACGGTGCAGGACGTTCATGGTTGTGGTGGAGTCGGTGCAGTCTGTGCTGAATCTTGGAAGAACCCCTCCCCTGCATTTGCCCCCTAAATCCCCCAATTCTGGGGGACTTTCAATTTCCGGTTCTCCCCAAAATTGGGGGGCTAGGGGGGCGAAATGCAGTGACTTTGACTCAATCAGGAGATGTGTGTAGACGGTAGCCTTAATAAGAGGGGCTAGGGGGGTCATTCCGGGGACTTTTGCACACAGGTTTCTAGCTCATCTGGCATTACGTCAAAAACAATTTCAAAGGGAACGCTGGGCATCATTTGCTTGAGGATTCGCAGATGTCCCTCGGCATCTACTCGGCGGCGAAACCGTCCGACGATGAGGGTACGCATATCGGGGAAGGGGCGGATGATGCACCAGGGATGCAAGCGTTGTAAGTAGGTCATGTTAGTGAAGTGAGACGCGCTAGCGTCCTGCCCTCCTTATCAGGTTTGCGGGTTGGTCTTTTATGGCGCGTTGAATGATGGTTTCGATCGCTTGGCACCGGGTGTCGTTGTTTTGCGGGTGAAGTACCCAGGCGCTGATGGGGGCAGGTTGATAAGTCAGTGTGTAGAAGCGATCGGGGGTGAGGATGACTTTCCAGACGGGCTGTTTGGGTAGTTTGCGAAGTTGGTAGCCGCGTTGATGCAGTGCTGCTTTTATGGCAGCAACATCTGTGGCGACTCGGTGTGCTTCGGTCGCTTTGGATTTTTTCATTGGTAATGGTTGATGCTAAAAAATACTAATTGTACCAATTGGTAATTCTATATTCGCATAAGTTGTACCAATTGGAAATATTTACGCGGTTATGTGCCTCTGACAGAATCTGAGGCATGGGAAGAGCAGGCAAAGCACTCAGGCAGGTGTTAAAAACTTACGGCATTAGCCAAAACCAACTGGCGATCGCAATGGCTATCGCCGCTGCAAATGTTAGTCGATGGGTGAGTGAAAATAGAGACCCTTCGGCTGAGGCAGCATTTGAAATTCGGCAGGGACTTCAGAAAATCGATCCGGCGGCGGCTGAGGAGTTTGTGATGCTTTATATGTATGAGTCAAGCGAGGATGAGGAGTAGCGTAGGGGAAGAAAGGCGATCGCTCAACTGCAACATGCAAGGTGGGCACTGTTAGCTTAACTGCTGAAAACCAAGTATTTTGGCTTTGCAGTGCCCACCCTACAACTGAAGGGTGATCGCTCGATTCTGACCTCTGATGCGATTGTCACGACGAAACACAAACAGATTGCCTGTTATCTATCTACAAAACGCCAATAGAGGAAATCCTGAAATCTCCTTCAAGTCCTGAATAGTGGAATGTAATCTAGTTTAACTATAAAACTTTTGATGAATACTGGCGTAACTCTATGGATAAATAGTTTAAAAAAGGTTCGACTAGGCTTGTTTGATTTAAACGATCCACAAGCTGAAAGCTATATTTTATATTTGGATGAAGTGATAGAATTTCTTGAAGATTATTATAACAGAGAAAAAGTGTATGAAGGAGAATCAGATACAGAAGAAGAGAACATTCTTCAATGGATAGACGAAGACGAGCGACTCTAAAAAAAGAACAAAGTTATTCCAATGACATCAGAGCGTAGAATTGGTAGATACTGAGTTAGACGACCCAAGAAAAATGGGAAACCAGGATTTTGCATCAACAATTTCAAAAGATATAAAAACTCAGATAATGTTTGAATTTCTCTTTGAATAAAATTTATTTTAGCTTAGGTTACTATTTTTTTTATTAAGTTTTCAATATATTCGTCTATCAAATTAGTTATATCTTCTTTGTTGACAAAAACCTCCTTAGCTTTGTGCTTTAAAATACAAAGAGCTTTAACATAAAAATTTAAATCATGCCTAAGCAGTTTTCTTCTAAGCTTACTACCCATTTCTTTGTCCACACCAGTCCGAAAGGATTCAAATAGGCAGGTTAAACACTCGTATAGGTTATAGATAAAGTATTTTTTATCATTACGTTTTTCTTCGACTGTTGAATAAACACCTAAGGATTCATTCTCTAAAACAGCCTTAGCTAGAGCAAATGCTAAATTCAGCCGAACTTCTCGATGATTTAACCAGTTCTTAGCTTGCTTATGAGCCTGAATATCTTTCGTAATTGCATCTATGGCTAACTGAGTAGCAATGCTTGATGGTAATTGCTCAAGAGCTAGCAGCTTGGTTTTTTGATTAAGTTCTGGAACTGATATCAACTGTACAATATTAATTAGGTCAGCGAAAAAAGTTTTGATTTTTGTCTCGACCTATTGCATCTCCCTGAAGTGAACCTATAGCCTGATTGCTTCCAAACTGATTAGTTTGATTGGCATTGACATTATTAGATTCTACTTGCCGGAGGTCTTCAACTAAATCTTCCACTTTCTTCTTGAAGGAATTATTTCCATTTTTGGAAAACTCCTCTAAAATCTCTGCTTGTAAAACTTCTGGATTTTCTGCTGCTTCCTTTCTTATAGCCTTCTCTTGTAACCAGTCTTGTATTATACCTTTCAATTTATAGAGTTTGCTTAAAGAATCTTCACCGAGTTTTGTAATAGCTCCCTCAGAAGCTTTCATAAAGAAGAAACGTGCGACTTCCGCAGCTAAAAGCGTTAGCTCCATGTACCCTAAACCCTTGGTAAATACACTACTAAATCTGGGAAAAGAAATTAAATTAGATACTTAAAGCAGTGTAGAAGCAATAAACTAGCACTAGCTTTAAATTCACTTTTGGAGAGGAAAGTTATTTTCTTTTCTCTGATAACCTAACACAGTTATTTTAAAATGCAATTATTTTTTTCATATTTATAGCTATTTTTTACTACTCTTTTGAGAGAAAAATAGTCCTTATAAACTGACTAAATGTATCACCTAGCGTATTACAAACAATTCTCTGGCCTGACCTCGCCGACACTTCTATGCCAAACGCAGGCAACGGCATTTTTGGAAAAACGAAGCCGCTTTAATCTCAGCATCCGGGTTGTGTATATGTGCTGGAGTCGGTCGGGTGATGCCATTAAATAAATCATCCAGACCATAAGGAGTAAAGAACTGCCATTGTCCTTGCTCATCTAACCGAACCCCTACAGCCGTTGCCGTGTGGAGCCAATCAGTAACGCCATCTTCAGTGCTGCTGTAAGGTCTGCAACCGGGACGCCAACGCGCAAAACTCGCTTGATTTTTAACATCAAATTTGTAGTCAGGAAACTGTTCTGTGAGGGTTGCCTTAGCAGCGAGTTCTTGAGAACGATCGCCAAGTGCATCAAAAAAAGCGATGTCAAAGTCGTTGATGACTAACTGACACTCATTGCCAAACAGCGATCGCCAAACTGTATTTCGCACCGCACCACCCGCTAACCACCAGTTGGGGAGATTGAGAAATGCGATCAAGCAAGCTAAGTGAGTGGAACTATCCAGATTTTGTCTGTGCAGTGTTGCCGTCGATTGTCTGTTCGCTGAAGCGAAAGCCTCCTCACTAGCACAATAAATCTGATTCATAATGGCTATAAGCAGGCGAATCACCATGCCAATTGAGGTTAACAGTCGTGTCAGTCAGTTCCCAAGAGATTGAAGTCAAGTTCACGATCGCGATTCCTGAAATCGATAAGGCTCAAAGGTTAGAAGCGGAGCGCAAAGCACGGGAAGCCTTTATCATGGAACTACTCAGACAGGGAAACATCAGCGCTGGACGAGCCGCAGAACTATTAAGCATCGATCGCTGGCAGTTGTCCGATCTCATGGGACTTTATCGAATCTCACCCTTTGCACCCCAAACTCCAGAAGAACTAGAACGCGAAGTTGCTGCAACTGCCCGTCTGTTGGAGCAATCTTCGCAGTGATAATCGTCTCAGACACAACACCCTTGAGCGAACTGGCAAAAGTGGGACAGGTGGCTCTTTTACAGGGTGTCTTTGGGCAAGTTATTATTCCCAAAGAAGTTCATGATGAGTTGACCAAAGGCAACCATCCAGCCATAGTCGCCCTACAGGCAGTTGATTGGATTGAGGTGCGATCAGTCAGCGATTCCCAGAAAGTATCAACGCTTAGAACACAAACTCAACTTGGCTTAGGGGAGTGTGGAGCGATTATCCTTGCTGAAGAGTTGGGTGCTACTCGGCTACTGCTAGACGACCAGGAAGCACGCACAGAAGCACTATCTCGCAACTTACCTGTTATTGGTACGGTGGGTGTTCTGCTACTTGCCAAACGGCGAGGACTGATTCCTAGCGTCAGACAAATACTTGATGATCTGATTGCTCAGGGAACATACATCAGTCAAAAACTATATCAAGATGTTCTAACTCAAGCGCAAGAGTAGCATGAGTGGTTTAGCAGAAGTCACAAGGCTGCATGGTTCGATATAGCAACCTTAGTCTCTTGCTTTGCGATCGCCAATCGTATTTCGCACCGCACCACCTGCCAACCACCAGTTGGGGAAATTGAGAAGAGCGATCGCGGCAGTTCTTCTGTAAAGGCGATTACACCAGTCAAAATCAAAGCTCGAATCGTCTGATGCTGACGATAATTTGTTACTGACGACAGCCATATATTGCTAGACCATACGCAGGCAAGGGCATTTTTGTAAAAACGAAGCCGCTTTACTCTCAGCATCCGGGTTGTGTATATGTGATGGAGTCGGTCGGATGATGCCATTAAGCAAATCATCCAGACCATAAGGAGTAAACATCTGCCATTGTCCTCCATCATCTAACCGAACCCCTACAGCCGTTGCCGTGTGGAGCCAATCAGTAACCCCATCTTCCGTGCTGCTGTAAGGTCTGCGACCAGGACGCCAACGTGCAAAACTCGCTTGATTTTTCACATCAAATTTGTAGTCAGGAAACTGTTCTGTGAGGGTTGCCTTAGCAGTGAGTTCTTGAGAACGATCGCCAAGTGCATCAAAAAAAGCGATGTCAAAGTCGTTGATGACTAACTGACACTCATTGCCAAAGAGCGATCGCCAAATCGTATTTCGCACCGCACCACCCGCCAACCACCAGTTCGGGAGATTAAGAAGAGCGATCGCAGGCAATACAGCTCCAACAGGCGAATCAACCAAAATCGTCTGGAGGCGAGTGGCACTATCCATGTTTTGTCTCTCCATTGCTGTTGCCGATTGTCTGTTCGCTGAAGCGAAAGTCTCCTCCGTAGCACAGTAAATCTGATTCATAATGGCGATAAGCAGCCGAATCATCATGCCAGTCGAGGTTAACAGTCGTGTCAGTCAGTTCGCAAGAGATTGAAGTCAAGTTCACGATCGCGATTCCTGAAATCGATGAGGATCAGAGGTTAGAAGCCGAGCGCAAAGCACGGGAAGCCTTTATCAAGGAAACCAACATCCATTAGCGCGATCGCCTTCACTTGGTTGATTCAGGAAAGTCAAATATTGCTTAAGTTAAAAAGAGTTATATCACCTGCATCATCAATCAACGTTATGGAGCCAGGAACTAAGGATTGCAGCAGAGGGATGATTTGCACGATCAGGGGCAGTAGATGATCGGGGCGGGTACTGCTGGCATTGAGTACTACAACCCGCAACGCTAGATTTTGCAAATTTTGCTGGTAGGGTAAGTTTTTGTCAGATGTGATGAAAACATCAAATGGAAATACATTTGCTAGGGCTAAAAGCTCTCGATCTTTTGTGCCGCGCCAGCCCATATCTTCCACATTTTGCACGGTGTGCCCGACATCTAGGAACGGTTTTTTCAGTTTTTTGCTGAGCAGGTTTTCATCAAGCAGAATGAGCACTAGCTTCTCGCTCCTGGTTTAGCATCGCTTTTGCGATCGCTTCCAAAACTTGCAAGGCTGGTATTTTCAGATGGGGAAAGTCTTCCAGAAACTCAGCTAAACCTGATTCACCTTCTAGGTAATCAAAAAAGGTTTGTAAGGGAACCCGTGTGCCAACAAAGACAGGAACTCCGCTCATAATTTCTGGATCGCTATGAACAATCCCTTGACGGTCAAGAATTTGTTGGATTTTCATGACGAGTTCACTGAATCTAGTTGATGAAAATCTAGTTGATGAAATCCTAGCACTTGATAAGCCGCGATCGCTAATTTGTGCTATCGAATCAACATCTGGTGAGATCGCCAAACTGTATTTCGTACCGCACCACCCGCCAACCACCAGTTGGGGAGATTGAGAAATGCGATCGCCTGTAAATATAGAGCAATCCTATTTGAGTTGTGAGTTAGCGGTTTAGCTCCCGGACTTCTTAAAGAAGTCCGGGATCTCGCCTTCACTAGGCAGCAATCGCCGAGGGATTAAGCCGTGTGGAGGCGTTTGCGAGGGCGATTCCCTGCTTTTGTGGGCTTTTGGGTGCGGGTTGGTGCCGATGGTGTCTGGGGCTTTGCCCGGTTACTGCGACGTTGATTCGATCGCTGAGGCTTCGGTTGCTCTGCCTGAGGTTGGGCAATTGATGTTGGCTCGTATCCTGGAATCACTTCTTTGGCAAGAGTTTGATTGAGCAACCGTTCGATGTCCTTCAGAAGTGGATATTCATCGCTACAGACCAGGGAAACAGCGCGTCCTTCGTTGCCAGCGCGACCTGTGCGACCAATGCGATGCACGTAATCTTCTGGTACGTTAGGAAGTTCAAAGTTGACGACGTGAGGGAGCTGATCGATATCTAGACCCCGTGATGCTACATCGGTGGCAACTAATACACGCACTTTCCCTTGCTTAAAGTCTTGCAGGGCACGGGTGCGGGCTGCCTGACTTTTGTTGCCATGAATTGCAGCGGTTTTCAGTCCATCTTTAGCAAGCTGCTCGGCGAGACGATTGGCACCATGTTTTGTGCGGGTGAAGACCAGCACCTGTTTCCAGTTGTGGAACCCGATCATATAAGAAAGCAGTTCTCGCTTGTGATCGCGATCAACAGGATGAACTACCTGTTCTACCTGTTCTGCGGCGGTATTGCGGCGAGCCACTTCGATCTGAGTTGGAGACTTTAGCAAAGTGTTGGCAAGTTGCTGGATTTCTTTAGAGAATGTGGCAGAAAACATCAGCGTTTGCCGAGATGGAGGTAGTTTCGCCAAGATTTTGCGGATGTCGTGGATGAAGCCCATGTCTAACATGCGATCGCATTCATCCAGCACCAATATCTCTATCTGGGAGAGATCTACGGTCTTTTGTCCAAGGTGGTCGAGCAAGCGTCCGGGTGTGGCGACTAGAATATCAATCCCCCGACGCAGCATTTGAATTTGCGGCCCAATTCCGACACCGCCATAGACAACTGCTGATCTCAGGGACAGGTATTTGCCATAGGTTTTGACACTATCGTTGACCTGATCTGCTAGTTCGCGAGTGGGGGTGAGGATGAGGGCGCGAGGTGTGCGATGCACCTTATTAGGGTTGGTGGTGCCCAAAAGTTGCAGTAGAGGCAGGGTAAATCCAGCCGTCTTTCCTGTTCCCGTTTGGGCACTGGCGAAAACGTCTTGTCCTTGCAGAATAGCGGGAATTGCTTGCTGCTGAATGGGGGTTGGTTCCGTGTAGCCAGAGTCAGCAACAGCACGAAGTAGGTCGGTCGAAAGACCGAGGTTACGAAATGTCATGGATGTAATTACTCCTAGTGGTGCCCCTATCCCAAATCAAGTGCCTGGGGCCAGTCTAAGAGCAGGAAATTTGTAATTCAGTTGGATAGCTTGAATGAGCTTTTTCCAATGCGCCAGCAACAGACCGGAATGTACTGGCTTTCGATTCATCATAACAGAAATTATGGCTCTTCATCGAGAGAAAGTTGGCGATCGCCTAGCATTTGCCCATACATTAGCCCTTTCGCCCTCACCCTAGCCCTTGTAGGATACTGCTGGCGAATGGTGAGTTTGACTCTTCACTCCAACGAATTTACAGGGTTTACTAGGCAAGCTAAACAAGGCGATCGCCAGCCGAAAGCATTAATTTTTCGTTGAAGTGAGGGGTGTTACTCCTGATTCGCAAGCAATATCCTTGTAGGAAAGAGGTTAAAACTGTACCACGCACAAGTGAGAAAGAACCGCTATGTTCGATTAAAGGGTGATGTCAACAGAGATTTGAGAGCATTCCCTGCTTCTTTCACCTTCTGAGCAATTGGCTGCTCAGTATTTAGGAATACACGAGCACAGTTACGCCCTGGCATTCCAGAAATTGAACCACCTGGATGAGTCCCTGCACCTGTTAGGTATAAGTTATCAATCGGTGTCTTGTAATTCGCAATTTCCGGTAAAGGACGGAAGAAAACCATTTGATCGAGCGTCATGTCGATGTGGTAATAGTTGCCTTTATAGGCTCCCAACCGCTCTCCCAATTCGGCTGGACTTTCCACACGACGAGCCGTAATCGCATTTTTAACATTCGGTGCGTAATCTGCCAATTTATCAATCACTCGGTCAGCGACTTTGTTCTTCAACTCATCGGTCCAACCTGTACCCTTCAATCCTGTTCCTTCTGCCCCAGCAATTTGATAAGGCGCAAAGAACTCAATCCAGAGTGTATGCTTCCCATCTGGTGCCATCGATGGGTCTAGAACTGTTGGCACATCTAGATACATTGAAGGGTTAGAGTCAGGAATCTGCCCCATTGTTGCTAAAGAGTGTGATTCTTCAACATGAGCCACAGAATCAGCAATCAGTACAGAACCAATCAGGTACTCATCTTTGTGATCGAAGCCTTCAAAGCGCGGTATCTCTGATAATGCACAGTCAATCTTGAGGATTGTTTCATTGTTATTGACGATACGTCGCTCTACGCGATCGCGTAGATTGGGGTCTGCGGAAGCCAGATCAGCCGGGTCAACCATTTGCAGGAATAAGCGTCTGGCATCAATATTGGAAATTACGCCTTTCGTCGCGCGATACTCTTTCCCTCCAGCTACCCTCACCCCGACAGCACGACCATCATCTACTAAAACTTGCTCGACGTGTTGGTCTGTTAAGACAACACCACCTTTGCTCTTAACCAGCTTTAATAAGGCTTGAACAAGTGCGCCAGTGCCGCC
Organism: Microcoleus sp. FACHB-SPT15; assembly: GCF_014849525.1. Classification (NCBI taxonomy): domain Bacteria; kingdom Bacillati; phylum Cyanobacteriota; class Cyanophyceae; order Oscillatoriales; family Microcoleaceae; genus Microcoleus; species Microcoleus sp. FACHB-SPT15. Next base: position 224,389 of record NZ_JACJNU010000007.1, read on the forward strand.
ACGAGGTCGCGCCATACCAGGGTTGTGACGTAGCGCCATCATCATTGCTCCAATCGCAATGGTTTTTTGGGAAGGCGGTGCGCCTAATTCAGCGGCGAGTCTTGCTAGTGGGGCTTTGACAAACTCGGAATCAAACCACTCGTTCAGGATATCTTCTGGACTGGTTAGCATGGTGCGTATCAAGTCCAGTGCCTTATCAACGCCACCCATGAGTGACAAAAGGTCTTGAATGTTTTTCAAGCCATAGTTGCCTGCGATATCGAAAATTGATTTGGGTGGAGCGTTAAAGACGGGAGTAATGCCTTTGATAACGCGCTCCCAGTAGTCACTAAATTCTGCATACTTTTTGGCATCACGTTCGTTAAATCTTGCAATCTCAGCGCAAGTCTTTTCCACCGACTTGTGAGCAAAGAAATAAGTCCCATCTGGATGAGGGCAAAAAGTAACAGGGTCACAGAACAGGTACTCTAACCCGTACTTTTCCAGTTCGAGTTCCTCAACAACAGGTCCTAAGTGAATAAATTCGTGGTCAATCGCACAGAGGTTGAACTTATAACCCGGTGCTTCCTCTGGCATGACTTCTTCGGTCGTTGCTGCCCCGCCAGGGACAGAACGCTTTTCGAGTAACAGGACACTATAACCTGCCTTCAGCAGGTAGGAAGCACAGACCAGACCATTATGACCCGCGCCAATAATAATGACATCGTAAGCTTGCATGTATCTAATAAAGTTCTACTATCTACAACCTAGTAACTTCCTGCATTGTAAAGAAATGAAAACGGACATCTGGTCTATCAGGGGAAGGAGATTGTATTTAGGGAGACTAGGCGAGGGGTAGAAACACTGAGTCTTCACTAATGCTAGGGCTATGATGCGATCGCCCTTTTTGGAGCTATGCCAAAAACAGCCAGCTTTGGCAAGCCTTTAAGTTAAATTTATAAAATTATCTCGATAAATATATTGATGTCAAAATCCTAAAATACACTCTGTATCCGCCATCCACCTATTTCATTACCTAAAAGCTAATATAAAATTGCTGTCAAATAAGCCCAATCAGTCTGGCTGAAACTAATTGCCACAGCTATACTGGCAAAGTCTAGACGTTCTGTGTAACTAGCAAGCCTATAGTAGTATGAATCCTGTTGTTGAAGTTGTTCGACCCTCTGGCATCTTAGACGGAACAAAAGCTGGTCAATTTCGTCAAGAGATTAGTAATCTTGTGGAATCTAATGTCGATATCGTATTGATTGATTTCCAAGATGTTACGTTCATGGATAGCTCAGGTTTAGGGGCGCTTGTCCTGGCACTGAAGACAGTTCGTGCTGCCGGAGGCAAGCTTTTTGTTTGCTCAGTCAATGAACAAATAAAAATGTTATTTGAATTGACTAGCATGGATCGTGTTTTTGAAATTTTTCCAACGCGAGAAGACTTCGATAACACTGTTATTGCCAAAAGTTAAGGCAAGATTCCTCTTGCCTAAGGAAGATAATTAATCGAAGTTGATTTCTAGCAAGGACAAATCATCATCAAAATAGTCTTTGGGATTCACAGATTTGAGGGAATGCAACACTTGTTCTAGATTAGAGCTACTCTTATTTCGACAGTCTAGTAGTAGCTGAATAAATGGATCGAGTCCCCAAATGGTGCCATCCGCTTGATTAATCTCGTAAATCCCATCACTAAAAATATACAGGGTGCTAGATTTTGCGACTTCGCAGCATTGATCAACATAACTGGCATCCGGAAACATGCCAACGGGTAAACTCATCGTTCTCAAGCGTTTTACTTCCAGGGACGACGTTGTTGTTGGACTCCCACTCAGCAATACAGCGGGTGGATGTCCAGCACTAGAATAGACAAGTTCACGCTTAACCCGGTTATATACCCCGTACCAGATGGTGAAGTACTTATCATTGCGCTGAGTCATCTGGAACGTTTCATTTAATCCCCTCAGCACATCGCTGGGTTGATAGTAATTAATCTTCGGAAGCGCTCGCGACCTCAGCAAATTCAACACCGAAAGTGTGGGTAGCGCTGCCCTCAAACCATGTCCGGCTGCATCCAAGAGATAAATTGCCAGATGCTCTGGATCAAGCCAATAATAATCAAAGCCATCACCTCCTAGCTGCCGTGACGGAATGAAGCGCGCATCAATCGTCACTGGCGGTTCTGTCAGTTCGTCAGGCAGAATTGAACGCACATATTCAGCCGCTTCAGCGAGTTCCGCCTCCAACAATTGTTTCTGAGCTTGCAACTCGTGGCTAGCTTCATGCAACCGCAAGTTTGCTCGTACTCGCGCCTTCAATTCAAGCATTTCGATAGGTTTGCACAGAAAGTCGTCTGCGCCAGCATCCAATCCCTTCACCCGATCTTCAACTGAACCCAGAGAGGTCAGTAAAATAAATATCGTCGTTGAAAGTTCAGGCGTTGCTTTAACTTGGCGACAGACCTCCAGTCCGTTCATGCGTGGCATAATCCAATCGCAAATCACTAAGCCCGGACGTAACTGTCGTGCCTGTTCTAGACCTTCTTCACCGTCGCTGGCAACGGTAACCTCATAACCCTGGTTATGAAGTGTTCGTTTCAACAACATCTGAATAGCTGGGTCGTCATCAATAATCAGAATTTGGTTCATGGGATCGAGGTACTACAAGTCACTCTTGGAGATTGCAGATGCACTCTTATGACAATGAGGGCGGCAACTGGATTCAGTTGCGTGTAGTTTAATGAGTAGGAAGTGGTACAAGTCTCTAGGTTAAGGTATCAATCCTAAAACAGGGATTAAATTCAGGCTAGACTGAGATGTTCTACAGTGTATGGGTGCATTTATGACTAGGTTTTGGTGTTGTTGATGTAAAAGGCTTTGAACAGTTGAAGGACCTGAAGAAATCGAGAAAGCAAGTTCTCACAGACCTTAAAGCGTTAGACGAGGTTTTATCCTGGTTTAACCAACTCGAACAACCGTCTATTCCCAAGAAAGTTTGGTTACAGTGCCAACTCGCCTTGGCGGAAGGTTTTACCAATGCGGTTCGCCATGCCCATAAAAACCTCTCACCTGACGTTCCCATCGATCTCGAAGTCACTCTATTTCCTGAACATTTAGAGATATGCATCTGGGATCAAGGACAACCCTTTGATTTAGAACAGCGTCTTCAGAAATTGGATCGACTCGTAGATGAGCAGGCGGGAGGTGGTCGCGGTATCGCCATTTTGCAGAAAATCGCAGACAAGATCACTTATACCCGTACAAATAACAACCGCAATTGTCTGTTGATTGTGAAGCGCTATCAGGAGATTTGATGGGAAAACGGCGTAAAAACTTCAAATCTTTATGGTAGGTGTTTTAATTTTTAATTATTGCTTCTCACTCCTTACCTCGCACAGGCTGAACAGTTTTGGCTGGATGCTCGCTAGTCATAACAACTGAGACTCCTCCAGAAGGAACAATCGTAATCCCTCGACGTATTGGTCGCACGGGATGTTGCCTTGTTAAGGATAGTTGACAACGGGACAATATTGTGCCTATTACTAGTTTCATCTCAAACATTGAAAATGCAGCTCCAATGCAGCCTCGATAACCACCACCAAAGGGGAAATACTCATAGGGCGAAAATTTTTCATTGAGGAAGCGCTCTGGCTTAAACTCTTTGGGATTAGGAAACGTCTCTGAACGTTGGTGAGCAAGATAAATACAAGGAATCAGAATTACACCTGCATCAAAATGGTAACCTGCCAACGGCAAAGGTTCCAAAGTCCTCCGAGGTGTACAAATTAAAGCAATTGGGTTGATACGCAAGGTTTCGGCACAAACAGCAGTGAGGTAAGGCAGTTGCGCTAAAGCGTCTGGATTTAAGGGATTTCCTAGAGAATTCAGTTCTTCTTGCAGCGTCTTGAGTACAGACGGTGAGGAGTGAATCCAGTAAAACGCCCACGCTAGGACAGCGGCTGTAGTTTCGTAACCGAGTAGTAGCAGGGAGACTAACTGATCGCGTAACTCAACATCACTCATCTGCTGACCGTTCTCGTCATGGGCTGACATGAGCAGTGAGAGGATATCTGTACGAGACTCATCGTAGGTTGATCTGCGATCGCTAATTTCAGCATAAATCAGAGCATCAATTTCTTGACGACGCCGTAGGAACTGCCCCCAAGGACTCCATGCGCCTAAATCTCGTTGTAGAGGCGGAAAGAAAAACAGACTGGAATATAAAGGACTGGTAACGTCTTCCAGAAGTGAACTCAGGAGTTTTTCTAACTGCTGATAGCGCGGACCTGGATTGATACCAAAGACAACCCGCAGAATAATCTGGAGGGTAATCTCTGGCATCACCTTATGCATAGAAAAAGAGGAACCTATTGTCCAGGGTGCTGTTGCCTGCTTAGTAATCTCACAAATTAGCTGACCATAACTTCTCATGCGATCGCCATGAAAGGACGGCATCATCAACTGACGCTGACGCTGATGGCTTCGTCCTTCCTGCAAAATGATTGACTGTTCTCCCATTAGTGGCTCAAATACATGAGTCGCCTTACGAAAGTCTAACTTTGATGAAGGAACAGCAAAAATCTCTTGAATCGCCTGAGGTTGACTGAAAAAGACTACTGGTGGCGAATTTAAACCGAGTACCCGCAAGGTAAAGGGGTCTCCATAGCGCTCGTAACAAGCGTCTAGAAATTCAGTGGGTTGAGCAATGAGTTGAATCGTCTGTAGCAAAGACGGTGTACGAGGGCCGTCGGGCAGTCTCATGAGCGATTAGTGAAACGTTTACACAGTATTCAGTAGAATGCTCTTTCAGCATAACGACCTCGCCGTCAATGTGGACTCATCTTCACACACGCTTTAAGGTCTTGATGAAACTGTTAGTTGTTGTTGGTTATTAGTTATTTATATTCTTTAACAAACAACAAACACAAAGGGCGGATGGAATGACCCTGCCGCCCCTTGCTTGAAGAAGTGGGCTTCGCGCCGCTTTCTGGGATTTTCTACCCTACGGGAAGGCTACGCGAACGGGCTAGTTCTGCTTCACGCTCTTTGTCTTGGCGCTCACCTGTCACCACGAACCGGATGCTGCCAGATGGTGCTGTGACTAAACCTCGACGAGTTGGTCGTACCTCACGATTGTCTGCCAGTGCCAGTTCAAAACGGGACAGTATCTTAGCCAGTACCACCTTCATTTCAAACTGGGCAAATGCTAAACCTATACAGCGTCTAGCACCAGCACCAAACGGCAAATACTCATAAGCCGAAAATTGACGTTCCAAAAAGCGCTCTGGCTTAAACTGCTCCGGTTCGGGGTATAAATCCTCCCGGCGATGCGTCAGATAAATCGAGCCAATCACCACTGTCCCTGGCTCAAAGTCATAACCCATTAGTGATACTGGGACTTTCACCATCCGTGGGAATGTTAGCATCGCAACTGGGTAAATCCGCAGGGTTTCACAGCAAACGGCATTCAGGTAGGGCAGTCGGAAAATGGCACTAGGGTCTGAGTCATCACCCAGACTATCGAGTTCCTGTATCAGCTTCTCGCGCACCGATGGCAACTTGTGAATCCAGTACAATGCCCAAGCCAAGGCAGTTGCCGTCGTTTCGTGACCAGCCACCAACAGCGTCATCAACTCATCACGTAATTCTACATCCATCATTGGCTGACTCGCTTCGTCACGAGCTGCCATTAATAAGCTAAGGATATCTGTCCGAGATGAGTCAAAATGCTCTCGACGTTCCTGAATTTCCTCATAGAGGAGTTTGTCAGTTTGCTGTTTGCGGCGCAGAAATTTGCCCCAAGGAGTCAGTGGACCTAAATCCCGTTGTAGGGCTGGAAGATAAAGCATCGCAGCACTATAGGGAGAACTTGTCTCTTCTAGCAAGGCACTGAGAAATTGCTCCAGTTGTTGACCGCGTGAACCTTCATCCAGACCAAATACGGTTTTCAAGATTACCCGCAATGCGATCGCTTGTGTCGAAGAACGAACGCAGAAGGGCTGCTCACGGCTCCACTGTGTCATGACTTGTTCAGTCACCTCCCCAATTAGCTGTCCATAGGTTCGCATCCGTTCCCCATGAAATGGCGGCATTAATAGCTGGCGCTGACGCTGGTGGCGTGCGCCGCTTAGGCTTATCACCGAGTGCTTTCCTAGAAAGGGCTGGAAAATTTCGTTAAACTCACCGGGGGCATCAAAATGCTGGGAATTGCTCAAAATCTCCTCAAGCGCTTGGGGGTTGCTAACAAACACTACAGGAGCAAAGTCCTTACCTATCTGCAATGTGAATATGTCGCCATACGCCCTAGTACAGGCTTCCATCAATGCCATCGGGCGAGCAATCCACTGAAGCATCTGCACAAAAGGTAGAGCTGACGGACTAGGAGGCAGTTTCATCGGTTATTTAGGGAGTAGTTGACACAGAGCTGATAGTTTTCTGGGATGTCTGTTCTTTAGAGTAACGCCGACCCTGTAAGACCATTCGGATGCCACCAGTGGGAGCAATCGTAAGACCCCGACGTTGGGGTTTCACAGGATTGGAATCTGTTAGAGCTAGCTGATACTTTGACAAAATGGTAGCAAGCACCAGTTTCATTTCCAACTGGGCTAAAGCAAGACCAATGCAGCGTCGATTACCTCCACCGAAGGGCAAGTACTCATAAGGAGAAAATTGACGCTCGATAAACCGTTCGGGTTTAAATTGATTTGGCTCTGGATATAGGTCTTCCCGATGATGGGTCAGGTAAATACAAGCCGCCAACTTTGTATTGGCATCAAAGTGGTGTTGCATAATTTGCACGGCTGAATTGGGTACTCGCAGGAAAGCAAAGGGGACAATTGGGTAAATCCGCAGCGTTTCTGAGCAAACGGCACTAAGATAGGGCAGTTTGGCGATCGCCATTGGTTCTGGGTCATCTCCCAAGCTATCCAGTTCGCTGAGCAGTTTTTCACGCACCAGCGGCAGCGTATGAATCCAGTAAAACGCCCATGCCAAGGCTGTGGCGGTAGTCTCATGACCTGCAACCAAGAGCGTCATCAACTCATCTTGCAACTCCGCATCTGTCATCGGCTGACCATTTTCATCACGAGCCGACATGATTAAACTGAGAACATCGTTGCCAGTAAGTTCTGGTTGTTTACGGCGCTCATTAATCTCGGCTTGGAGGAGGTCGTAAATTTGCTGCCTGCGCCGCATCATCCGTCCCCAGGGACTCCAAGCACCTAAATCCTGTTGCAGGAACTTAAAGAACAACAGGCTTGAGCTTAGGGGGGAGTCAGTCAGATTCAGCATTGCCGCTAGGAGTGGCTTTAGTTGTTGGTAACGCTCTCCTTCGCGCAGACCGAACACGGCATGTAAGATTACCTCTAGGGTAATATCTTGCATGGCAGCGCGTACCTCGAAGGGTTCGCCAATCGTCCACTGACTCGGCACCTGCTTGGCACTTTCACAAATGATTTGACTGTAGGAGTGCATCCGTTCCCCATGAAACGGAGGCATTAACAAACGCCGCTGCCGCTGGTGGTGAGTGCCATCTAGCAATAAGAGGGAGTGCTCCCCTACCAACGGGCGTACAATCCCATTTGTCCGACCGGAGTCAAACTGTTTGGCATCGGCGGTAAAAATCTCCTGAATTGCCTTTGGATCACTGAGGAAGACGATTGGTTCAAAGGTGGCTAGCCGTAACGTAAAGGCGTCTCCATATCGTTTGGCACAGGCATCCAGGTAGCTCAAGGGGTCAGCAATCCACTGGATTAGTTGCAACAATCGTGGTTGCTGCGGACCATCAGGCAGTTTTGTATTAGCCATAACAATTAGCCTCAGCGAACGAGGTTGTGAGAGTGCTCTCAATCTAATGGATAAGATATTTCATTGCTACTAATCTCTGGTGATGTCCTTGGAAGCGTCTTTCTAGACTTGCCAGACTGTACGATCTACCTAATTGAAGCCAATCCTTTAATTCAGGGACGCTGTTATTTGAAGAGGTATCTGAGATTATGACCACTGTTACCCAAGCCCCTAGCTTTTGTGAGGGAATTCAGTATTTTGGTGAAGCATTGCCGGGATTTGAGACGTTTGGCAAGGAAAGTGCGATCGCACAAGGACAAAAGGCGATCGCAAATCCCAATGACGAAAATGCTGTATTTCAAACCCTGTTGGCGGCTGATGCCCTACGCTACTTGATATTGCACGTTACGGCTAGTAAATCATCAGGACATCCGGGAGGCTTTGCTAGTCAGGCGGAAGCTTATGCAGCTCTGGTAATGTTGGGTTACAAAAACATCTTGACAGAAGTCGGACATCATGCTCCAGGCTTCTATAGTGCCATGTTCCTCGACCGTTCGTTAGAGGATATGGGAATTTCAACAGTACAGCAATTGTGCGATCGCTTCCGGGAACAAGATGGGCTTTTGGGTCACCTTTCTGGTCAAATCCCTGGACTTCTCTCGCCTGCTGGTCCCTTAGGACAAGGACAGCACTTCGCGATGTCGGCGGCTTTACTCAACAACGGCACCCTCTTCCCCTTCACTATTGGTGATGGTGGGATTGGCGAACCCTATGTGATGAGTAGCATGGCTCACTTCCACACAGCGTTTCCCAGTGTGACGAACTTCTTGCCTGTGCTGGTGTGGAATGGCTTTAGCCAAGAACACCACAGCATGGTTTCCACCCAGTCCAACGAAAAGATGATTGAGTACTGGCGGGGTAACGGGTTTGAAAATGTCATCTTAGTTAATGCTAAGGACTATGATGATGCCAATCAGCCAGGTGATTATGTCGATAGCACGGCTTTCTCTTTTGAACAGCGGCTTGCCTTCACCAAAGCGGTTCTCAATGCGGCTGATGAAGCGGCGAAGTCTGCCCTTGGTGGCACCTTGACTGTGTTGATTATCAAACAACTCAAAGGTGCAGGTGTCCATGATCGGGGGGCAAAATCTCACAACCTCTATGCCCATCACACCTTAGAGAGTGAGGATATTGTAGGGGCATTGAAAGTCCGTGCGCTGACTCCTGAAGCGTGGGAACTGGTGCGGACTAATTTTGAACGCGCTGGTGGAGGTTCCGCTAGTCGGGTTGCCGTTACAGAAAAAGTGCGAGCGCTTCCAGAACTCGGTAAACTTCCTCTGGAAGAATTCACAGTCGGGGGTGAGAAAAAAGTCGCCACTACAGCAATGGGTGCGATCGTTGGAGCAGTGGGACTGCATGACACCTCGTTTATCGTCACCAACGCTGATGGGAACGAAGCCTCTGGGATTGCTAACATCAACAAAGCGCTGCAAATCCTCCACCCCACCACAGACGATCGCTACTTCCAAAGTCCAGCAGGACGAGTGTATGAACCGCTAAGTGAAGATGCCTGTGCAGGTTTAGCATCTGGGATTGCCCTGATGGGAGGGCGCAGTCTCTGGTGTTCCTACGAAGCCTTTGCGATTAATGGCTTACCGATTTGGCAGACAGTAACTCAGGCGATGGCAGAATTGCGTCGCCCAACACCTTCTAATATTTGCCTATTCACCGCAGGGGCTTTGGAACAGGGACGTAACGGTTGGACGCACCAACGCCCGGAAATTGAAGCCTATCTGGCAGCGATGATGCGTAACGGCAATATCTTCCCCATCTTTCCCCCTGATGCCAATAGCATCCAAGTAGCGTTTGAGTGGGCATTAGGTACCAAGAACAAAGGCATCATTATCACTGCCAGCAAATCTCCCTTACCCATCTACACCACCTTTGAGCAAGCCCGTCAGGGACTGCAGGATGGTGGCATTGTCTTGCATGAGGCAGCAGGTGAGAAGACAGTTGTCTTTGCCGTAGTGGGAGATATGAGTCTCCTCCCAGTGTTTGAAGCGGCTAAACAGCTTGCTTCTCAAGGTATTGGTGTTCGGATTGTCTCTGTAATCAGTCCTCGCCGCCTCTACCGTCCCTCTGATGTTTTATGGGAAGCGGCTTCCGAATCGGATGGTGATTTCCTGGATGATGCTGGATTTGAAACGATGTTTGGCGGTGATGCTTTAATCGGTGTGACTGGCGGTGCCGCTGGGATGCTGGAACCTTTGATGCTGCGGAGTAGTGCAAAACGGGATGTTTTCGCTTGGAAGCGAGGTGAAACTACTGCTACTCCTGGTCAGATTATGGAGTTTAACGGGTTGTCACCTGAAGCTTTGGCAAAACGTGCGATCGAGTTAGTACATTAAGCTGGAGGTGATGCCCCTGCCTAGTTTCGGCTGGGTGGGGGCTAGTCATCAGAAAGTAGGAGCGCTACACCTATGACGGCACAATCTATAGAAGAAATTATCTCTGTTAACGCACAACGTTTTGTCTTACCGGGTCGTCACAGTTGGCAGCAATTCAAGGCGATTCAAGGCTTGATGGCAGAGGTGCCAGGTGTACGAGTATCTTGTCTTGATGGGTGTGTGGAACTGATGACGATTGGTGAAGACCATGAAATTATTAAAACTATTATTGGTTTGTTGCTAGGACTCTACTTTCTAGAAAGGCGAATTGAGTTTATTCCTGTAGGCAGTGCAACTCGTGAGTCAGAAGTTAAAGGGACTTCATTTGAGCCAGATCAGTCGTATTACATCGGAGAAAGAAAAGAACATCCCGATCTTGCTATCGAAGTAGCTTTTACTAGTGGCAATACTAAGAAACTAGAAAAATATAAGCGATTGAAGATTGCTGAAGTTTGGTTTTGGGAAAATAACAAACTTTCTCTATACCATTTTCGTGGAGAAGACTATGAACTTATTTCCCGTAGCGAGTTCCTGCAAGATTTAGATTTAGACTTGCTGGTACGCTGTGTACTAATGCCCTCACAGCTTGAGGCGATGACAGAGTTTCTCAATGCAATTCGACAGTAGGAAGATAGATGAGTAAGCTGTCACGCATTTAAATTGGGTATCAGTAACAACCAAGATGGTCGCACTACAAGGATTCTGTAATTATTGACAATAAGCTTTAAATGATGAACAGCTTATTAATATTCTTTTTTGCTGTGGCATATACAGACGATCCCTGGAGTGAAGACTTAAATCCTGTAGAGCTTTATTCATTACTGAAAATGTTATATGATCACTACAGCTCAATACAGCTCAATCGTCACTCGCTGAGTCGTCCTCGTCTTACCCTGCTGTAGCTGGATATTGTCAATTCTATCTTTATCTTTTATTTGCTTTAGCCCAAGATGAAACGCGATCGCATTTCTGATTATCCAATTCATTAAACAAGACGCTGGTTAAGCACTTAGGCAATCACCAGCGTCTTGTTTAAAACTAATTCCTAGCCTTCATTCATACCTAACGCCTTGCAGCGCTTCTACCAGGCCCAGTAATTGCGTCTCTCATCGCCTGGAAAATATGGACTTGATCCACAGCACCGGAGACACCCGGAACATCAAAGCCATAAGCATTGTAGCCGTCGCCGATGTAGTTTGAAAGCGTGGATTTTCCACCTTGGAAATACACAGGCACTATGCGATTGGTGTGGCTACCCCAACCATACTTAACATTCGGGTCAGAACCCCAGAAGTGTCCCGCTGCGGCTGGATTGTCCTCATTGGTGAGCGCTTCGGCACCCTTTTGTGCCAATAACTGAGGGAAGTTGTCATTTAAAGTGAGGTAGTGGTCGTGGTCAGCCGTGACGATAAGGACGTTCTTCTGCCAGCCACCATTTTGATTGATCCAATCAATCACGGCTTGGACAGATTTGTCGAAGTCGTTCATTGTGCCGATTAGGTTGTCGATATTGTTGTCGTGAGCAGCCCAATCGATGTCGCCGCCTTCAACCATCAGCCAGAAGCCATCTTTATCCTTACTCAAGACTTCAAGAGCTGCATTGGTCAAATCCTCCAGTGTGGGATTTTCTGCAACTTCTCTGGCAATAAACTGAGCATCCGTTTCACCAGGAGATAGCGGGCGAACTGTATCCGGGTTTTGACCCTGTGTAGAGAATACGGAGAAGTTGTCTAACCCCGTATTGCTGTAGTCACCATTTGCTGAACTGGTTGGTAAGTTACCGTTTTGTCCACGAGCGCCATACAATCCCAATAAGCGATCGCCTGATTCGGGTTCAAGTCCCCTCGCTGTATCAAGCAACTTCTGGGCGGCATCAGGTCCACGCTCTAAGAAGGTGTAGCCGTAGCGGTTATTGTTGGGCTTTGAACTTAGTTCGTTGTAGGTTGACTCCTTGATGTAGGTGTATTGATAAACAGGACCCACGTTGGTTCTATTTTCAAAATCAAGGGGATGACCGCCACCCAATAACACCGTAGGCTGGTAGATTCGCAGAGCCTCTTGCAGAATGTTGTCTAAGGCAGGGAAATCGTTATCGTACTTGGAGCGACGGTTAACGGTAGCTTCCGCCGCACCGGGGGTAGCATGGTCAATCGGCACAGACGTAACCAAGCCCGTAGATTTGCCTTGTTCAGCGGCAATTTGCCGAATTGTGACCAAATCTCTCTCGAAAACATCTACTGCGATCGCATTGTTGTAGCTCTTGACCCCGGTGTAAAGCGTTGTCGCTGTGTTGGCAGAGTCAGGATAGCTGAACTTGATGTACTCGTTATCAAACCCATTAGCAGCCGCTTGTGTGGGACTGATGGGAGTCCAGGGATTTGGGCCACCTCGCTGTGGGTCGTAACCGACAAGATTACCACCAGAGGTACTACCGCCAGTGGGAGTAGTGCCAGGATTGAAGGGTAGAGGATTAAAGGAAAAACCAGGGCGTACAGGACTTTGTCCTGTTTCAAGATTGGAATTATCTAGGGCTGAGTTCCCTGTGCTGTAAACGCCATCTGCACCAGGAATGGTTGTTCCATAGGTAGTAGCAAAGGTGTAGCCCGACAGGTTTTGAAAGCTCAGACCTCTGCCTTTGCCACTGTTGTACAACGGAGTCCCTTTGGCGATTGCTGCTGCACGAGCCATCTCCCAGCCCATGCCATCACCGATCATGAGGATGACATTCGTGTTATTGCCGTTAGCAGCTAACGCAGACGGTGTTGGCAGCCCTAACACGAATGAAGTCGTACAAAATAGGCTAGCACATAGCAAAGCTAGCCACCGTAAGTGCCTTCCAAGCAACGGAATCATACAGTGCCTCTTAAAATAATCTTGGTTGAGTTGTTTGCAAGCGGCAGATTTTGCCGTGAGTCATGTAGCAATCAGCAGTCAGCTTTCAGCAATCAGCTTTTAGCTCTCATCGGTGAAGGGGGCGAAGACTAACAAGAGACATCATGAACTTTCATACACAACGAAACGATGAAAGTTTGTTTCCAATCCCTAGTCCCTAATCCCCATTTTCAAGAGTGATCGCATCATTGATAAAAGTTAGGCTCTAAGTGAGAGGCAGCAAATTCCTCAAACGCCCGATTGCTCCAAGCCGCTAACTTAGCCTTCGTGTCAAAATGCTTTACTGTTTCAACACGGTTGCTGCTACTAATAGCAGTTGCAGGTTGCCAAACAGAAGGCAAAGCAAACAAAAGCGTACATAACAGACCTGCAACAAACCAAGCGACGCGCCGCAAAGGTCTTCTCTTGAGTGAAATCATGGTGATGCCTCTAAAAAAATTCAGATAGGTTGAGCTAGTTGTTGGATGTTTGATTCGTTACGCCTAAACTTAACTAGCGGATAACGAATCATTCGTAGAAATTCGGTTCTCTGTCCGTCATTGAGGCGCCAACTGGATCGAAGGCGGGAACAGGTGCTGCTGATGCTGTTGCAATCGGTTGTTGGGGTTTAATGAAGCCAAGCAGTATCTCAGCACTCCCGAAATACTGAGTCCAAGCATGAAGTCTAGGTTCTGCTTGCCAACTGGAACGAGAGACACGAGAAGACAATAACGGCACTTCCTGCCCATTGTATTCACCCACAATCATCACAGAAACTTCCGTAACACTAGGACTTTCAGCAAATGACTGTTCAATAAACTCAAGGGCAATAGATTCTGCCTGCTGCATCAAAGCTTCAAAGTTTTGACTACCTTGGGCACTGAGGACAAATGCTTCCTGTCGGGGTTCAGCCCAAGCAGAAGAGGGTAGCGCCATGTTTAAAGCCATAAGCGCACTTAGGCTAATAGAGAGCGAAAATACGCTCAAAATTTTGTGCAGACTGCCCATAGTTATCAAGGAAACGCCTTTCCCTCACACAGCTTTCTGCCGACGACGGAAAGCCACCACCGAACTTGCTGCTACTAAAATTGCCACTACACTGCCCGGTTCGGGAACCTTGCTAACATTGGCACTGATTTGAGCTTGTCCAACTACCGTTCCTGCTAGTTGTTCGCTTAAGTCAGAACCTACATAGTTGGTGAGTAAATTGGCAAATTCCTGCGACAGCAGCACGTCTACATTAGCAATCTCTAAATCCTTGTTATCTTCTAGCACGGGATTAGCATTTAGGGCTAAGTCAAATAGCGGCAGTCCAGTTGTGAAAGTATCTCTAATGGAGAAACCGTTATCAAACCCGATGGAGAAGTTGCCAATTTCTAGGGGAGAGAACAGAGTTAGTTGTTCCGTGTCTACGTCAAAAACCAAGCTACCGACGTGTTCAATTGCACCACTTAAGGGGCTAAGAACACTGGTTGCCCCGTCGTAGTTAAACGTGAAGTCAGTACCCAGAAACGTTGAACTGCGGGGAAGGATGTCAAAGCCGAAGTCAAAGCCGCTTGCTGGGGTGACTGTGTTGTTTGCTGAGTTGAATGACAAACCGAGAGACTCTAGCACCTCCAAGGCGCTTTCATCAATACTGAGGCTGGTGACACCAGACTCAACCTGATAGGTAGCCGTCTGGGCTTGAACAGCTAGCTGTGCGGAAAATACAGCTGTGGTTGTCAATCCAAGAATTATAGGAAGATGGAAACGCATAGGTTAGGGATTAAAAGAGTACGAAGGGGAACAATTACTCAATCATTGATGTGTCTAGAATTTATCGATATAGTCTCCATTCTTTCGGGTTAACTGGGTGATTAAATTGCCACTCAATAAAGGGTGGAGTTCCATAACCTCAGTAGAATTACGATGAGTTAGCTGCAAGGTTGATTCACGAATATCAAACTCTTGCTCAAGGTGGGTTTGTAGCTGCTTTGTTAAGCGATCGCGTTCTCCACCACCGATCGCATCGACGGTAAGATGAGCACACAATGCTACTTGACCCGAACTAATTGTCCAGATATGTAGCTTTTCGACTTGACAAACTGCCTCAAATCCTTTAATCGCTGCTTCTACCCTAGTCGGGTCAATTGAGCGAGGTGAATACTCCATCAGCACTTCTAGGCTGTCCTTAACCAGGGGGAAGGCACTGAAACTGACTGAGCAGACAATTAGTAAACTGACTCCAGCATCCACCCAAGTCCAGTTGAACAAGTAAACGACCAAGGCAGCGAGAATGACACCCACAGAACTTGCGGTGTCTACCAAAACATGGAGGAAAGCACCTCGAATGTTTAGATCGTTACGGCTGGCTTTGTGCAGTAATGCAATGTTGATACCGTTTACCGCCAGAGCAACTCCCGCCACTACTAGCATTGGCAAGCCTAATACAGGTTCAGGAGAGTGAAATCGTTCCACTGCTTCCTTGGCGATGACAACTGCAATTGTAAGCAAAGCCAAACCATTCACCAACGCCGCTAGAATTTCTACGCGATGATAGCCAAACGTTGCTTGCTTTGTTGCTGGTCGCTGTGCAAGCCAAGTTGCCAGCAGTGATATCCCTAGGGCTATTACATCTGAAAACAGATGTCCCGCGTCTGCTAATAACGACAAGCTGTGACTATGTAGCCCGATTAGCAACTCCGCTATAAATAGGCTACTCAGTAAAGCGATCGCGAGCCACAGTAGTTGCATTTTTTGCCTACTCTGTATAGCTTGCGTATCGGTTAAATATGAAAAATCACAGCAGGGGCGTATAGCAGTAGTGCGATATCTGTTGGAATGCCCCTCAAGCAGAAGCGTCATTTAATGTTTTGCCTTTACATGGTATCCCTGAACATCCATGCATATTAAATGACCTTGACATTAAGAAACTACTATTTTCCGGTTAAATCTAATATAAAGAGTATTAAAGAGACGAAAATAATTATCTGGAATTTTGGTTATTTTGCAGAGAAAAAACATTAATTTCACCAAAAAATCATAGAATAATATGGTTGAGTAAAATTATTTTTATACTAAATAAAAGCCTTTGCTGTTAATAGCTTAAGCAAATATGCACTCCACGAATGGTTTGCACTTATAGCAGAAAGTCGTCAGCTATCAACTTTTTTGTTTTCCTTGCTCTCTCTAGGTTCTACACACGTGTTATCAACTATAAAAAAGAATGCAATAACAGGATTTTCTATTATTTGCCGTAGTCTATAGATTCTAGAAGCGCAATCACTTTTTCAAATTTAAGTTGTTGGCGCTCATTTCTCGGCTAGCCAGTAGTTGAAGCTACCTGGAACATTAGTAATAGGTTCCTTGAAGGCGATCGCTGTCGATTCTATTGCCCTTTTAGCCGAGCGGCTAAGCGTGATCGAGAGCGATCTTTGGCAAGGGTAAGCAAATGGTGAAACAGGTTCTGCCCGGTTTCGACTCAAACGAGAGCGTTCCCTGGTGGCGATTCTCCACAATCCTCCGTGCCGTTTCCAACCCTAGCCCAGAACCCTGTCCGACTGATTTGGTGGTGAAGAAGGGTTCAAAAATGCGCGTTTGAATCTCAGGCGGAATGCCGCATCCTGAATCAGTAATGTCCACGTGGACAAAGCGATCGTGCAGATGAGTCGTAATTTCAAGCAGTCCCTTGCCATCCATCGCATCGATCGCATTATCAATTAAGTTTGTCCACACTTGATTGAGTTCGCTACCAAAGGCAAGGATTTTCGGAACCTGTTGGTCGTAATGACGTTGAACCTGGATGCCGCACTTGAGTTTGTGAGCAAACAACCGCAACGTATCTTCTAACCCTTGATGCAGATTAACCTCTTGCTGAATACCCTGATCCAGGTAAGAGTACGACTTCATTGCCTGCACCAGTTCGGAAATCCGTTCCGCTCCGCGCAAACCATGTTTAATCATCGATATCACTTCAAATGAGAGCGCTAGCCAGTGCAATCCTATTTCCCGCATCTCAGTGGAGTCGTTGCGCCAACGCTCCATGAGCTGATTCAAGGTATCGACCTCAATGCCACCTTCCGCTAACGGCTCTGCCAGTTTCCAAGCCTGCTTCACCCCATAGTCTTCCAGCCAGTCCAGCAGAACGGTTTCGCGATCGCTCAAGGTTACGAAGTCTACGCGATCGTTGAGAATCGCCTCATAGCCTTGATCGCGCACCTGCAACCAATGCTGAGTATGCGCTTGTTCAACTTGGCGTTGTCCATAAACTAAGTTCATCCGTTGAAGTTCCAGGACGGCACTTGGCATTTCCCGCAAGGCACGAACGAGGGCGGCGGCTGGATTGTTGAGTTCATGAGCTAATCCAGCAGCAAGTGTCCCTAACGCTGCCATCTTTTCACGTCCGCGAATGAAGGACTCTAGTCCACGAGTCCGTTGCTGTACGATGCGAAATACCATTTGCTCAAAATCGCGACATTCATGCAGTAGTTTGAGGAAGTCATCTGCCTCAATTTTGTAAATTCTACAGTCTGTTACTGCCCGCATCGTCACCGGCACAGGTTCATCGGTCAGGGCTGTAATTTCACCAAAGAAAGATGGTGCTTCATGTTGCCCCACAGGGATATCAATGCCTTCACTGCGGCGGGTAATGCTCATTTGACCAGCAACCAGGATAAACAAGCCACAGGAAACTTCTCCTTCACGCACCAGGATCTTCCCAGCACGAAGTTCAACAGTTTGGGCGCGTTCACAGACCCACTCTAATCGCTCTTGGGGAAGCCGTTGAAACGGGTCTAGGTTTACCAAGTCTTCAACACATAGCATAGGAATCTCCTTGAGCTAAATCGACAGCCACGTAGCGATGAATGAATTAAAGAGCGATCGCACCTTCATTTACTTACAGAAAAATAAGCAAAGCCCACCTCTTTCAAAGGTGGGATGTAGCGTATGCACTTTTAAGTGCAGTCAGTCTCTCTTCTTCCTGTAAACAGTAACTTTTTCAACCCCTAC